>JBEDKD010000160.1:0-4535 GCA_041172365.1 Cyanobacteriota bacterium
TTATTAATCAAATTACTGATGACTAATTCTTAATTTATAATCCCTTTTACCTCATCACTAATTACCTTTCCCAAATCCCTAATCACCCTTCCCAAATTACCTATTTAGTCTTTTCGATAACCTGGGGTTTACCATCAATAATTTCGCCCACCAGCACTAACTCAGTAGAATCAATAAATAAACCATTTTCTAACACCCCCGGAATGTTATTAATGGTGCTTTCTAATTCTTTCGCGTTATCAGAAAGATTGTCAAATTTGACATCTAAAATCATATTTCCTTGGTCCGTAATAACCGGCCCAGCTTTTCTGACACCCATGCGAAGTTCTGGTTTTCCGCCCAGTTTTTCTAATGCTTTTGTTACCGTTGCTATGGCCATCGGAATCACTTCCACGGGGACTTTAAAAGTCGAACCTAATTTGTCCACCAGTTTAGAACTATCAACCACAACAATAAACTTTTCGGCAAAATAATCAACCACTTTTTCGCGTGTATGAGCCGCACCGCCACCCTTAATTAAATTTAAGTTTGGATCAACTTCATCGGCTCCATCGATCGCGATATCAATATGATCAACTTCATCCAACGTTGTCAAGGGAACCCCATATTGTTTCGCGAGCACTTCCGCTTGAAAAGAAGTAGGAACCCCTTTAATATTCTTCAGTTCCCCCGACTTAATACGTGCCCCTAAATATTCAATAGTATAAGCGGTTGTGGAACCCGTCCCTAATCCCACAATCATATCCGATTGAACGCGATCGGCCGCGGCTTTACCGACTAATTGTTTCATCAATTTTACGGGATCTTGTTCTGTCATATTGTTTCAGGCTCCTTAATGTTTTGGCTTCAATTCTTAATTACCAAATTTAGATTATACCCTATTTGTGACCTGAGTTATCATTTTTTTTTCTAACCACAAAGGCACAAAGCACACAGAGGAAAGAAAATCCAGAGAAAATCCACGGGTAAAAAAACGAGTTCTCTTAGTTTATTCTCTTCATAAACACTCAAAAATTACCCTCTTTGTGTCTTCGTGTCTTTGTGGTTCATTTTCTTTACCTTTCCCACCGAAAGTTACAGATACTTCTCTAAAATCGCGTTTAATTTCTCTTTTGTTGCCTGGGGGACTTTATCTAAAGGGGTCAATATGGCATACTTTAACGCGGAATGCGCTTCGGAAATGGGAGGATTTGCACTTAAACGTCTTACGGTTTCTCGAATCACTTTTTGAGCATTTTCGGCATTTTTATGTAAATTGGCAATGATCATTTCTACCGTAACATTATCATGGTCGGAATGCCAACAGTCATAATCTGTTGCTAGGGCTAATGTGGCATAGGCGATTTCGGCTTCTCTGGCTAATTTTGCCTCGGTTAAATTCGTCATTCCAATAATTGTTCCGCCCCAACTTCGATAAAGATTTGATTCGGCTTTGGTGGAAAATGCCGGCCCTTCCATACAGATATATGTTCCTCCGCGATGTAATGTTACTTCATCGAGATTTAAGGACGCGATCGCGTCTCCTAAAATTTCTGATAATTTCTGACAAACGGGGTCCCCAAAGGCAATATGGGCAACTATTCCGTCACCAAAAAAAGTTGATGCTCGGTTTTTTGTCCGATCAATAAATTGATCGGGTACTACCATATCTAAAGGTTTAACTTCTTCTTTAAGAGAACCTACCGCGGAGGCGGAAATTAAATATTTTACCCCTAAACTTTTCAGGGCATAAATATTAGCTCGAAAAGGTAATTCTGATGGAAGTAAAGAATGATTGCGATCGTGTCTAGGTAGAAACGCGACTCGTGTTTCGTCCAAATTTCCGACAATTACCGCGTCGGAAGGATCGCCAAAGGGTGTCTCTATCTTGATCTCTTCTATATCTTTCAACGCGTCCATTTTGTATAGGCCGCTACCACCGATAATTCCTATTGTCGTCTGAGTCATTTCACTTCACCAAATACCTTTATTTGTCTTAAGGTATTTTAAGATACTATCGTCTTTATTATTCCTAATCTTTTGGGGTGAGGGGTGATACCTATCATCTAAAACAACCATAAATTCTCCCAAAAGTCAGTGATCTCTGTCACCCCAAAAATGCCAAAATTTCACAAACTTTGTATCCCATTGTGCAGCCATAAGGGGCAATGTCTGGTTAAAATATGCAATGTCCGGTTTTCTTACCCCCTATTGAGATGGTGGAAAAATAATGCCTGAGCCAACTAACACCCCTAAAATTTCAATGGAAGCGATCGTGGAGCGAATCTTATCATTTCGCCAAATTACCCCCATCGATCAGCGACTCCTCAAGTCCGCATTATTATCTAAGGATTCTCTTAGCCACAATGATCAGATGCACCTTAACCGTGTATTTGATGGCATCCGTAATGGATTAATTTTGATTGTTGAATGAAGAATATATTAGGGAATTACCTAAGAGTAAGGTGCGTCATTAATTTTGAGTTTGCATTTCTTATTGATCTTTTTATCGGACGCACCCTAGACTCGTTATGCTGTTTTTCTTTGATATTTTTTCCCTTTAAGTTTCTGAAGTCTGAGCATAGTCAGACAAGTCGTTAACCAGAGAAATCCGATACAACATCCCGCGAAGACATCCGAGGGCCAATGCACTCCGAGATAGAGACGACTCATACTAATCAATAGGACAAAAATTGTCGTAAAACTATAAATTCCTAGGGAAAATTTCGGGTATCGTGTTGCTAAAAAATACGCGATCGCGCCATAAAATACAGTGGACCCCAAAGCATGGCCACTGGGAAAACTATAGGTAGTTTCTACAACTAAATGGGGCCATAATTGGGGGCGAGGCCGTGCCACCAAAATCTTCATCCCCAGATTCAGAATCAAAGCACCGAAACAAGCAAATCCTAATGTCCAAAATTCTTGATAGGCACGTTTCCACAGTAGCACACTTAAGCTGATAAAAGCCAAAGGTACGATACATTCAACATCCCCAAAAAAAGTAATAGCTAAGATAATCTTATCCCAAATAGGATGACTTAATTGATGAATTTTCCAGAGGATTTCTGTCTCGGCAACATGAGTGGGTTTCTCTAAGAAATAGGTAAATATTTTTCCTAATCCCCAAAACGCGATCGCGCTTCCGACTAACCCCCCTATTCCTAGGGTTGCCGTGAGTGCATTTAAACTCGGAGATATCTTTTTCATCCAAAAATCCGCTAATTTTTCGATAGAAGAAGGGGGAACAAAAGGGGGAACAAATACGGTTAAACCACCAGGGATACATTCGATTTCGATGGGAGTTGTGCCGACTATTTCCCCATCAATCACAACTTTTTGAGGGGGAGTTGTTGTCACCTTAATCCTACGGGTTTTGAAATGCACCACATCATCCCGTTGAGTCGCGGATTTGATCAGGGCTGCACTAAAAACTTCAATAATTCCTGTTACGGCATCAAGACGAGTTTTCGGCATCGCGATCGTCACATCTAATAAACCATCGGAAGGATTTACTTGCCCTATTCCTTGGGCTAAAACTGATGTAGGAGGAGCCGCGTTTGCAATCGTAATCGCGCCCGCGGTAAAAGATTTATTCTTAGTACCATCGACTTCTATTTCAATATCAAATATTCCTTGTTCATTTAATTGTTGAGCCCCCGCGAGGATATAAGCTAATACCCCTAAGTAATTTTTCATTTCTCGACTAGCTTTTTCTACCATTCCGGCTTCAAAGCCTATTCCTGCTAGGAGAATCATATCTTGTTGAGGACAATGAGCGGCATCTACGGCTTGTTTAACATCTGCTAAAATTACATCACAGGCTTCTTTAACGGTGGTAGGAATGCCTAATGCCACCGCGAACGCGTTCGCGGTTCCTCTGGGAATAATACCGAGGGGTATTCCACTTTTAATAAGGGCACTGGCGACGATGGAAACTGTGCCATCTCCACCGGATGCAATAATAATATCGGGTTGAGATAAGAGGGCTTCTTTGACTAATTCATCGGCATCTATTTCGGGGGTTGTTAGATGCACAAATAATTGTAAGGTAGGGGAAAGGGTTTGACGAATTAGGGCTAATTCTTCTGTGGAATTTCCTTGCCCTGCTACGGGATTAAATATGAGATGGGCGACGGGGGTTTGTGTTAAGGAATTAATGAGCGCGATCGCGGTGGCAATATTAATGGCAAGGGGGATATTATGGGTACTGCAAAAAAGGGAAAGGGCTTGAATATCGGGAAATTCTGGTTGACTGGCACTGGGATCTATTAAACAGATGATCGCGAGGATATTTCCTTGTTCGATCGCGTCGCCTAACGCGGCTCCTTGCTCGTCTTTTGGGCTAATCCGTTTTACCGATAAGGATGTCCGATCGCGGATTTTTTCACTGAGATTAGGAGTCGAAATCAGTCGATATCGCTTCAGAGTAGGCGTATGTTGTTTAACTAATTTGATCAGGGTATCTTCTTGGGCTCTATGGGCGATAAGCGCGATCGATGTAGTCATAATAATTAAGGAAGAAGGAAGAAGGAAGAAGGAAGAAGGAAGAAGGA
>JBEDKD010000161.1:0-16634 GCA_041172365.1 Cyanobacteriota bacterium
CATTATTAGTGGGGTGGGGCGGGTTTTTGAAGGTTATTTGTTCGTGGGAGAAATTCGGGTTAACCCGCCCCTACAAACCCTAATTGGGGGTGGGGATCTTTCGCCCACAAATAAATATACCCAGCCCAATTATTTATAAACTCGCCGCGCAAGCGCGATGCCAAATTGTCCTAACTATCCGGGCGACTGCTATAACACTAGCGCGCGAGGACGCGCGCACTCTTCCGTCTTGCTTCTTCCTTCTGCCCTCTGCCTTCTTCCGTCTTCCTTCTTCCCTCTTCCTTCTTCCTTCTTCCCTCTTCCTTTTTCCTTCTTCCTACCGTTTAGTTTTAGATTTAGACTTTTTGGGAACTTGGACAACGGGAATAGTGAAATGAAACTCACTGCCCTGATCCTTACCCGGAGAATTAGCCCAAATTTGCCCCCCCCATCCCGTGACAATTTGGCGACAAATGGCTAATCCTAATCCAGTACCACCCGCACTCCGTCGCAGAGCCCCCTCTTCCTGATAAAAACGATCGAAGACTACTTCTAAACGATTGGGTTCGATACCCCGTCCCGTATCGACAATTGATACTTCTACCATCAGATTGCCATTCGTTTTGGCTTGAATACTAATTTGACCTTGGGGTTGAGTAAATTTATACGCGTTATCGAGTAATTTAGTCAACACTTCCACGAGCCACTCACCATCCGCGTGAACTAAGGGTAAGTCGGGGGAAACATCGGTAATAATTTTCGGTAAATCCCCATGATGACGAGCGCGAATACTACTGAGGGCTAATTCGATACATTCTTCTAATGATAAAGATTCTGGCCGCCACTGGACGCGCCCACTTTCTAAATGGGATAGGGTGAGAAAATCTTGGATTAGTTTTCGCATTCTTTCCGCGTCCCCTAATGCCGTATCTAACATGACTTGGCGTAATTCTTCGGGCATATCTGGTTCTTGGGTGAGACTTTCTAAGCACACTTGAATGGTGGAAAGAGGTGTGCGAAGTTCATGTCCCGTAATCGCGATCAGATTACTACGAGTCCGATCTAGGGCTTCTAATTGTTGGTTTAATTCTTCTAAATGCGCGTAGGTTTCTGCTTGAATTAAGGCGGCTCCTAGTTGGGTCGCGATCGCGTCGACTAAAGTCAATTCATCTTCATCCCAAGGCACTAAAGAAGGATTACACTGATGTAACTCCACAATACCGAGTAAACGCCCTTGATAAAGCACCGGAACCATTAACCAAGATTGAATGAAATATTGTTTTAGTAAGGGACGAAGGGACTTCTCTAAATCTGGAGATATCTGATCGAGTTCATGCTTGTGTCCTTTACATTTCCCTTTGCCAATTTGTAGTTGCCACCCCTCCGTAGTCTTGCTTAAATAAACTCTTTCCAGTTTTTCTACTACTACGGGAAATAAAGGATTATTCTGTAAAGGCCAAGATTGACCAAACACAGATGTCACTCCCGATCGTAAGGACTCATGGTGAATAGTTGCTGTTGTATCTGTGGCTTTACAACGATAGATTAAACAACGACAAGAACCTAACGCGTCGCCAATTTCTGTAACCGCGACTTCTAACATTTCTTGAGGATTAAGGGAGCGACGCATCGCGGAAGTGATTAAATTTAGTAAACGCTCTTTTTGTTCCTGGGCAGAAATCGCGCGATAGGCTTTTAATAGTTTATATTGACCTGCTTGTAAATATGTGACTAAACGTAAGACAAAGGGATCGGCACTACTGGTATTTTTTGCAGAAATAGGTAACGGGAGATGGGATGAGCCACTTTCTAATAAATAACGGGATTTTGCCTCGGCTATTTTAGAGGCTAATTCGGGACGATAAATTAAAATACGATTTAATAATAATTCAGCCGCGTGGCTAGTCACTAGAGAGTCAAAAGTCCAAATACCCTCAAAACGACGAAATTGATCGATCGCCTTCTCATCGTCACTGAAGCCTTCTCGCTCCTGACAGATCAGACAACTACAATAATCTTGACCTATTACCAGTAAATGCCACTCTTGACATAAGCCATCTCCGGGTTCAAACGCGATCGTTTCGTGAAATTCCGAAGAAGTTTTAAACTCCGTTTCCGGGGAGGCTAAAACATAGACTTGAGATGTTCTTTGCGCGATGCGACGATAACGGTGCGCCTCTTGACGATAGAAGCGTTCCCGCTGAAAACTGGCAATTACTAATGGTTGATCCGTCCCCGCCAAAACCTGATCTTCCATCGCGTGGGAGAGGGCTGTCAGGGACGATTTAAAATACAATTGAGGCCGCAATTGGGGGATAATTTGCAGCAGTTGTGTCAATACCGAAGTGGGAATAATCATCGAGCCATGACTCTTTATTTTGCTGATGAAAGGAAATCGCGATCGCCCGGACTATACCTTTTTTTTTGGGGACTTGGGCTATTTAGTCGTGCTTAATTCCCAAAGGGCTTTCATCTCCATCCGATCGCGTCTTCCTTCACAGTATCGCTTAAAATGCCACCATGACGCACCTCGGCTCATGCTGACTTCACACTCACCGTACCATCTTACACTATCTTGTTAATTATTACTTGCTATTGCGTGGAGAATTTACCCCTCTTCGGAGGGATCGTCACTGAAGCCCGGAGAAGACTTATAGAGGGCATCAAGTTGTTCCCGTGCATCTTGTACATTCATTGAGCGCATAACTAAGAGAGGCTCATTGACATAATTACCCGATTCATCTAAAAGTTCTGGATGAGGTATCCCAGGGAACTGAGGTGAGGGTTTGGACCATCCTCGGGATCTTTGGGTGTCGATTCCTACAGTGAATAAACTGCGGAGCAGATTACCCACGGCCAAAACCGCAAGGATGGTAAAAGCTAAAACGTAAAGCAGGTGTAACATAATCGTCATCCTCCGGGCAACAGAGCCCCACAGCAAGTTAGTATTTTTGATTAACCACAATTTTTTTGTTTTCCCGCCAAAGCTAGGTTATGGCAAATAGAGACTGGCTTTGGCCTTTTCTTATCCTTATTCATTATTCCCTGATAAGGGACTACATTGCTCCTTGCGAAAGCGAAAAGCAATATGCCAACATTGGGTGAGTAGTCGATGCCAAGGCATTAATACCGCCATTTCTACCCCAACTTGTCCCCCCGTCGCGTGGAATAGGGTTTTTGTGGTTTTCACCTCTTCGTGACATTGCTTTACCCTTTCTAAGAGATCCGCGTGCTCTTCTTCACTTAAAAATGATACTGTCTCAGTTTCCAGAAAATGACGCGATCGCTCAAACCAATACAGGAAATCTTCCAGTAATGGCTCTAGCACCGCTTTGAGCAAATCCGGTTCCGGCAATTTTGGTTCCAACATGAATCTACACTAACTTATTTTTTTATTGTTATCTTAAACCACCTTAACATTTCTTAACATTTGTTGGCAAGTCGGGCAAGGTGGGGACTGGGGATTAGGGACTGGGGATTAGGGACTGGGGACTGGGTACTCTGGATTAGCGATTGGGGATTGGGTAATGGGAGCCGATGGAGATGGAGGGATGGGAGAAAAAAATAACTCCGTGACATCCGTTAAAAATCCGTTGCTAATTTTTTACCAATCCCTAATCACCAATCCCTAATCACCAATCCCTAATCCCTAATCCCCAGTCCCCAATCGCCTGCTAATTTTGTAGGTTTCCCATAACCCATCCCCCATTCACCAATCCCTAATCACCAATCCCTAATTCCTAATCCCCAGTCCCCAATCGCCAATCGCCAATCACCCCTAAAATAGAGAAAATTAACAATAGTTCAAGAGCAGATGTCACAGTCTAACACTTCCATCGAACAACCCCAAAAAATCCATCTTCCGCGCACCAGCGAATCTGAAACCCTCAAAAAGATTCGCCACACAACATCCCATGTTATGGCGATGGCCGTTCAAAAACTGTTTCCCAAAGCACAGGTAACGATCGGTCCCTGGATTGAAAATGGATTTTATTATGATTTTGACACTCCAGAAGCCTTCACCGAAAAAGACTTAAAATCCATCAAAAAAGAGATGGTAAAAATCATTAAGCGCAAATTACCTGTCCTTCGAGAAGAAGTCTCACGCGAAGAAGCCGAAAATCGCATTAAAGGGATTAATGAACCCTACAAACTGGAAATTTTAGCCGGATTAAGCGAACCCATTACCCTTTATCATCTCGGTGAAGAATGGTGGGATTTATGTGCCGGTCCCCACGTGGAAACCACAGCCGAATTAAACCCCGATGCCATTGAATTAGAAAGTGTCGCGGGAGCCTATTGGCGAGGGGATGAAACCAAAGCCCAATTACAACGTATTTATGGCACAGCTTGGGAAACCCCAGAACAATTAACAGAATATAAACGCCGTAAAGAAGAAGCACTACGCCGCGATCACCGTAAATTAGGTAAAGAATTAGGATTATTTATTTTTGCTGATCCCGTCGGTCCCGGTTTACCTTTATGGACACCTAAAGGCACAATTTTGAGATCCATCTTAGAGGATTTCTTAAAACAAGAACAAGTAAAACGAGGCTATTTACCCGTAGTAACACCTCATATTGCACGAGTAGATTTATTCAAAACTTCTGGCCACTGGCAAAAATATAAAGAAGATATGTTTCCCATGATGGCGGAAGATCAGGAGTCAGAAGAAAAAGAAATCGGCTTTGTTTTAAAACCGATGAACTGTCCTTTTCACATCCAAATTTATAAGAGCGAATTACGTTCTTATCGTGAATTACCGATGCGTTTAGCCGAATTTGGCACGGTTTATCGTTATGAACAATCTGGGGAATTAGGCGGTTTAACGCGGGTGCGTGGCTTTACCGTTGATGATTCCCATTTATTCGTAATGCCGGAACAATTAGAGGCAGAATTTTTGAGCGTAGTTGATTTAATTTTAACTGTGTTCAAGAGTTTACAACTGAAGAATTTTAAAGCGCGCTTAAGTTTCCGCGATCCGGCTTCTGATAAATATATTGGTTCCGATGAAGCTTGGGAAAAGGCACAAGGGGCGATTCGTAGTGCCGTTGAAACTCTAGGAATGGATTATTTTGAAGGTATTGGGGAAGCCGCGTTTTATGGGCCGAAATTAGACTTTATTTTCCAAGATGCCTTAGAGCGGGAATGGCAATTAGGAACAGTTCAAGTAGATTATAATTTACCGGAACGGTTTGATTTAGAATATGTGGCCGAGGATGGTACTCGCAAACGTCCGGTTATGATTCACCGAGCGCCTTTTGGCTCTTTAGAGCGCTTAATTGGGATTTTAATTGAGGAGTACACGGGGGATTTTCCTTTATGGTTAGCACCGGAACAAGTGCGTTTATTACCTGTTAATAATGAGTTTTTACCTTTTGCGAAAGAGGTTGCTGCGAAGATGCAATTATTAGGTATTCGTGCGGTGGCTGATACCAGTAATGAGCGTTTAGGGAAACTGATTCGCAATGGGGAAAAGGCGAAAATTCCTGTGATGGGAATTGTGGGTGCGAAGGAAGTGGAGTCGAATAGTTTAAGCATTCGGACTCGGGCTTCTGGGGAATTGGGTTCTATTGCTGTTGATACGGTGATGGAGCGGTTAAAGGTTGCTATTGATACTTATGGCAATTTTTAAGTGATTTAGGATTATTTAGAAAAGGCAGAAACCGGGTTTCTTATAACTGCTAGAAACCCGGTTTTTTTACTTTTGCTGGGTTGAGAGAAATTAATTTAACCGCTCCTAAACGCAGATAAACACAGATGTATCACTTTTGGTCGGATTGGTAAATATCTGTAGGGGCGAAGCCTTATCCATTCGTGTCAACTTAAGCTCAAAAGCCCCCAGGGACTTAAGTCCCTGTCTAATAGCTAAAGTCCTCTGAAGAGGACTGAAAAACGAAGTCATTAGTCCCAAATGGAAACTAGCTGAAACAGGCAACAAGATGTCTAATTGTGTTTATCATAATGATGATGATTTTAATGACTTTCGCGATTAGTCCTATATGCGAGGACTTCAGCTTTTAGGCAGGGGTTTTAACCCCTGACGGACTAAGGATTTGACCTTAAGTTGACACCAATGAGCCTTATCCCGCGAGAAACTTCTCAAAATCGGGTATGTCTACCCAGGTCCCGGTTTGATTTGATTCTTGGGTTAAATCCATTAATAATTGTGCATAAACTCCTTCTCTTAATGAAGGTGTTAAATTTTCGCCTTGATCAATGGCTTCTACCCATTTATCAATGACTCGAATTAAGGACGCGATCCTGCCATCGGAATACACTTGCGGAAATTCTAATTGTTGAGGGATTTTGATCTCTTCTAAGGCTTTTCCTCCTTGACTTCCCCACAAACGAAATCCATTGATATAATCCTGTTGATTATCGCTTCCTAAGACTAATGTGCCTTTACTTCCATAGACTTCTATCCAATGTCCTCTCCCTTGATAGGTGACGGAGCTTAAACACATTTGACAAGGGGTTCCGTCTGTTAATTCTAACATTAATGTCGCGGTATCATCGGCATCTACGGGTTTTAATTGTCCGTTTTCTGTGGGATCGGGACGAGTAGTTATTCCGGTGATTAAATGACTGGATAAACGCCGAATTGAACCGAATAACCAGTTGATATAGTCAAAGGCATGGGAACCGATCGCGCCTAAAACGCCACCGCCTTTATCTTTTTGCGCGTACCAATTCCAAGGGCGAGAAGTATCGGCTCGACTTGATACTAACCAATCAATTTTGATTAGACGTTTTTCTCCTACATATCCCTCGGCTAATAATTGGGCAAAATGTTGCCAAGCTGGAATAAAGCGAAACTCAAAATCCATTGTCACAACCCCCCCAACCCCCCCTGCAGGGGGGGCTTCCAGAGGGGTTGGGGGGGTTGCTAAATGATAAAGCGATCGCGCTTCTTGGGCGTTTAATGTTGTCGGTTTTTCTAATAAAAGATGTTTTCCGGCTTCTAAGACGGTTTTCGCCATTTCATAATGTAAAAAGGGCGGTGTTGATATACTTACCCCTTGTACTTCTGGTCTGTTTACGATATCTTCAATACTATTGGTGGCATAGGGGATGTTATGGCTAGACGCGATCGTGTTGGCTTTTTCCAGATCACGATGATAAACCGCGACAATCTCGGTACGAGAATGGGCTTGAAATGCCGGAATATGCACTTTTTGGCCAAAACCCGTCCCAACAATAGCAATTCCAATGGTAGATGACATAGGCTAATTATTTGAGAAAACGTATAGTAAAAGGATAACGGTAAAATTCACCTTTGCTGGCTTTAATCGCGGCAAAAATAACTAAAATAAAGGCTCCTATTCCCATAATTAAAGAGATAGCTACTCCTCCAAAAAATAACATTATTCCTGCTGTTGAAAAAACTGATGTGGAGTTTGTTCCCATCCCTAATCCACAGGTTACAGAAACCAGTAAAAAACAGAGAATCGCTAGTATTATACCATAAATAAGTAAAGACAGTTGAAAATTTAATGATTCTTTACCATGATCGTCGATCGCGGGATCGAGATTTTTCTGGAATTGCCAAACGCATAAGGGCCCGAAAATACTCACAAAGGGGACGATGATGGGAATACCGACGAAACCACTAATTACAGACAATGGTATCCATATCATCGAGGAAAAATGACATAACATTGCCCATTTTCTGATTTCTTTTTCTTCGTCATTTGCATTCATTATTTTCTCCCCTAATGAGTCTTATTTTTACTTAAAATTGGCAACCCATTCTATTACCTGTTTTCCTAAGCTTACTCCATTTAATAAATCAATTTCTCTCACTCCCGTCGGACTTGTGACATTAATTTCTGTCAGATATCCCCCGATCACATCTATTCCCACAAAATATAATCCTTCTCGTTGCAAGACAGGGGCTAATTGTTCACAAATTTGCTTTTCTCTTTCTGTTATTTCCGTTTTTGCAACTCTTCCCCCTACAGCCATGTTACCACGAAATTCATTTCCCGTGGGGATACGATTAACCGCGCCTATGGGTTCCCCATTTAATAAAATAATTCGCTTATCCCCTTCTTTGGCTTCGGGTAAATATTGTTGAATCATTACCGGAATTTGTCCCTGTTGGGTACTGATTTCAATCAAGGAGTTAAAGTTACGATCGCCCGCGTCTAACATTAATATTCCTTCTCCCGCTTTCCCCCCCAAGGGCTTTAAAACCGCGATCGTATTTTCGGAGACAAACTTACGGATCACTTCCTTATTTTGACTCACAATAGTTTCAGGAATCGCGTCCTTAAATTGTAACGCGTACATTTTTTCATTAGCCGAGCGCAATGCCTTCGGAGAATTAACCACTAAAGTCTTGTCAGGATTAATATAATCTAACAGGAAAGTCCCATAAAGATAAGGTATATTCACCGGAGGATCGGTACGCATAAATACCGCGTCCATTGTCTCTAAGGGTTGTAAACTTTTTTCCCCTAATTGATACCAACGATCGCTCACTACCCAATGCCCATCAATGGCTTGCACGGGGGTTAATTCCACCTGAGTTAAATTTGCCCAGGCTTGACTATTAATAACTGTTAATAAGTTGGCTTCTGTGATAAAGACTTCATGCCCTAATAATTGGGCGGCTTCCATTAACGCGACACTGGTATCGTGCCCCGGAATGAGTTTCTCAATGGGATCGATAATAAATGCAAATTTCATAGGTAATCAAGGAAGGAAGAAGGAAGAAGGAAGAAGGAAGAAGGAAGAAGGAAGAAGGAAGAAGGAAGAAGGAAGAGGGAAGAAGGAAGAAGGAAGAAGGAAGAAGGATTAATTAACCACTAAGGCACTAAGGCACTAAGGAAGAAGGATTAAGGTTAATTGTTAATTATCAATTATCCATTCCCTAATCCCCATTCCCTAATCCCCATTCCCTAATCCCCATTTCCCATTACCTATTAAACTAATAAAGGATCTAATTTCCCTTGGTATTCTAAGTCGTGAATATCATCACAACCCCCAATATGTTTATCGTTGATGAAAATTTGGGGAAGCGATCGACGCCCATTGGCTCTTTGAGCCATTTTGCTCCGTGCTTCCTCATCTCCATCAATACTATATTCCATAAAATCTACACCCTTTTTTGTTAATAGGGACTTTGCCCGAATACAAAAAGGACAGCTTCTCCAAGTGTATATCTCAACCTTCGCAGTCATAATCATTTTTAGGTCCTGGTAACATTTCTTAATATAGCAGAAGAAGGAAGAAGGAAGAAGGAAGAGGGAAGAGGGAAGAAGGAAGAGGGAAGAAGGAAGAAGGAAGAAGGAAGAGGGAAGAGGGAAGAAGGAAGAAGGAAGAAGGAAGAAGGAAGAGGGAAGAGGGAAGAAGGAAGAAGGAAGAAGGAAGAGGGAAGAAGGAAGCCATTTTATGTAGGTTGGGTTGAGCGATAGGCAAACCCAACGGGATCATCTCATTTTTGTAACTTGGCAGTGGGAGCGTCTCGCTCCCTATTAGATCCCTAGGGAGCGAGACGCTCGATGCTCCGCACAGGCTACGCCAAACCACTACAGTTTTTTTGCCAAGTTGAAATGCTCCCAACCCAACAACCATAAAAATCGTTTTTTAGGTGGGGCGAAGGTATTGTTTATCACAAAAAAGCCACCCACTTCTTATATCTCCTTAAAGCGCGATCGCGTAGTCAATAAGTTCCCCAAGTCGGGCGCGTAGAGTCTCTAAACCAATACCGCAAGACGCGGCAATAAAAACCGCGTTGGGATACTCTTCTTGAGCTAATCTCAAAGTATCACCATCGACTTGATCAATCTTATTAAACGCGAGTAATGCTGGCCCCGGAGTGATCGGCATTTCGCTTAAAATCTTCATTACAGAATATATTTGACTTTGCCATGCTCCATGAGATAAGTCAACAACGTGCAACAACGCGTCGGCATCCGTAACTTCTTCTAATGTCGCGCGAAAAGCGTCCACTAATGCGGGGGGTAATTCATGGATAAAACCCACTGTATCTGTAATAACTATTGTTTGAGGTTGTTGGGTTTGGGGATTCGGTACTACTAAACGTCTAGTTGTCGGATCAAGGGTGGCAAAAAGTTGATTCGCGGTGTAAACTTCCGCGTTTGTCAAAGTATTTAATAAGGTTGATTTTCCCGCGTTGGTATAACCCACGATCGCGATCGAAGGCACTTCTTGATGTTGTCTGCCTTGACGTAGGCGACTCCGGTGGGCTTGTAGTTGATTAACTTCCTGTTGTAATCGACTAATACGACGGGCGATCGCACGTCTTTCGGTTTCTAATTTGGTTTCTCCTGGGCCCCTCGTACCAATTCCTCCCCCTAAACGAGACATGGCTTGACCTCGCCCTGTTAAACGTGGTAAGTTATACTCTAATTGGGCGAGTTCGACTTGTAATTTACCCGCCCGCGATCGCGCTCTTTGGGCAAAAATATCTAAGATTACTTCCGTGCGATCGACTACTCTAATCCCAATCTGCGTTTCTAAATTTCGCACCTGGGAAGGAGATAAATCGCGATCGAATACTATTAAATTTACCCCTAAAGTTTGAGCACTTAAAGCAATTTCTTGTACTTTACCTTCTCCTACTACCGTTTGAGGATGGGGGCGAGCTCTTTTTTGACGTAAAGTTTCTAAAACTTGACCTCCCGCGGTGTCAACTAACATCCCTAATTCCGCTAAACCATCCTCAAAATTTTGGGGGGTTTTATTATCAGTCATTACACCCACTAAAAGGACTTTATCCTGATCTACATCAACCTGTTTCGCGACAAATTCTTCGGCAAATTCCGCCTCTAAGTCTTCTACCAATTCCAGAAAATCTTGCTCGGTTAAAGTATCAAGATTTAAGGGCTGCGAAACTGTCCATAAAAATGATGATTTTCTTTCACCCTCCTCTTTTTGCGGGGTATTTTCACCCCCCTCTTTCCCCCCTTTCGGGGGGATGGAAGAAGCATTTTTCCCCCCCTCTTGACTCCCCTCTCCTAGAAGGAGAGGAGTAGGGGGTGAGGTAATTTCCCGTTGTGAGATAAGATGGGCAAGATAGGTATCTTTGATATAACCAGTCCCCCCCCCACCACGTCGTTGAAAACCTTGCCCTGTTAAGGTTATCCAGACTAAAGCATCTAAACGTTGTAACGCCATCGCGGTTAACGCGGCTTCGTTAGGGGGTTCGGATTTTAGATGAGTCGCGATGCAGCGAATACCGCTCAAACGCCCACCCCCATAACGGGGTAATTCTAAAGGGGGAATTTGGGTTTGGCGAGGCGTGCCTACCCCCACACGGATTACTTGTCCCCGACGATTGATATACACACAGACGGGCTCATCTATTTCTGTACTAATCGCCCCGACGCGCTGGGCAAATTCTGGCGTAGTTACCGAATCGCCCGGTAATTTTTGATGATACAGGCGCTCAAGTTGTTTCAGTTGACTGGTTTTTAACCCTTGCAGGTTGCCGTAGATGGTTTCGATAACTACCTCTCCTTTGTTGAAATTTTCTTCCTCTATTTTAGAGCATCCCTTTGTTGAGATTTCTTAGAAAAACTCTTGGTTTCTTGCTGAAAACATGATACCATTGATTTTTGAAAACTAATTTAATGACATAAAGGGAGACTTTAAGGTATGGATATGGAAGCAATCAGAGAAAGAGCGAATTTAAGTCGGGCGGAAGTCGCGGAAAAATTGTCAATTAGCGAAACAAGTGTCCGCAATTGGGAAACGGGGCGCACAGAGCCGACGATGACACCACAAAAGTTTCTTGAGGCGTTACGTTTATTCCAGTGTACACCTGAAGAGTTAGCCTTGGCGAGTGATAAATCTCTTAATCAACGCCACAAGCGTAAACCCGGGCGGCCAAAACGGATCGTCGAGCCCGCGATCGTGCCTTCTACGGAGCCGAAAGTTAACGAGTAAAAGTGATTAATCCCCCTTAATTATTGAGGGGGTTTCTTATTCTGATAAGTTTCTTAGATGTAGGTTGGGTTGAGCGCCGCGAAACCCAACAGCAAAAAAAGAGGAAAAAGTTGATCTCTAGTCATTTCAACGTATATTGAGAAATAAAAAAAACAGTCACAGTAAGAAGAAGCTAGATTTAACGCGTCTCATTTTTATTGGGAATAACTATACACCACTAAGGCACTAAGCCACTAAGGAAGAAGGCTGAAGGAATTTCTCCGAAGTAATACACCACTAAGGCACTAAGCCACTAAGGAAGAAGGGAGAAGGAATTTCTCAAAAGTAATACACCACTAAGGCACTAAGCCACTAAGGAAAAGGGAAGTCAGAGGCAGGAATTCAGAGGAAGTAATATCATCATTTCAACCTATATTGAGAAATAAAAAAACAGTCACAGTAAGAAGAAGCTAGATTTAACGCGTCTCATTTTTATGGGGAATGACTATACACCACTAAGGCACTAAGCCAGGGAGCATTTCAAATTTGCAAAAAAAAACTGTAGTGGGAGCGTCTCGCTCCCAATTAGATCCCGAGGGAGCGAGACGCTCCCACTGCCAATTTACAAAAATGAGATGCTCCCCTAAGCCACTAAGGAAGAAGGGAGAAGGAATTTCTCCGAAGTATAGTAATTCCTAATGAGAATGAGAGAAGTAGGTTGGGTTAAACGCAGTGAAACTGGGGCAACCACGGGGGGATTGCCCCTACACTCCCAAAAAAGCTCCTTGTTGGGTTTCCTTACCTCAACCCAACCTACAACTACATATACCCCATCCACACCCATGATTGGCGATTTCATGCCATTTTATCGTTGGGATGGGGCGGGTTTATTTAGGTTATTTTTGGGTAGGATAAATTCGGGTGAAACTACCCCTACCGGGTGATTAGGAGAGGGGATGATGTCGTTTCTGACGATATCGGAAAATTATTAATAAACCGATTCCCAGGATTAAACCGAGCCAAGTTTCGGGTTCGGGTATTCCTTCTTGATTCATGGGATTTGCGGGTTTGGTTAATGTTTCTTTTCCTGATTCGACTTGACGATCGAAACGATCGCGTTGTGCTTCGGCTTCTTTCAGTAATTCCCGTTGTCTGTCATTGACTAAGACAATCATGGATGAGTAAGGAGTAACGATTTTAAACTGTTTCGCGATCGCGTGAATCCCATCTAATTTAGAGACTTGCTCCAGACTGGTTTTTTTACTGAGGGCTAATACCAATTGACGGGCAGCCAGGGGCGAAAATTCATTTTCTTCTGGCTTCTTCAATGGGGAAACTTTTTTCAATTCACTCGGAGATAATTTGACATTAATCCAAGTATAACCATCGACGACATTAACGGTTGATTTGCCTAATTTTGCTTTCGTCGCGAGACGTTGCATTACTTCTTTAATATCACTGCCGACACCTCCTCCACTATCTTGAATCGCCTTTAAGGTATTATCATTATATGCGGGCGGCATTCCTCCTAAATGGAGCATCCATAGGGGCGCACCTAAAGAGGGGATTTTTTCCTTGTCTTTCGATAACTCATAATTCCCGCGATCGCTAATTAAGAAAATGCCATTATAGGTTTCCTCACGCCGTAAACTGGCAAACTGTTGTAACATTTCATTAAATGACAAACTGCCATAAAAACTTAACTGACTCAGTTTAAATTGCTCAGGCTCATTGACGCGTTGCGGTGTCATTCCTGGGGAACTAGAAATATAAAGATCAATGTCATTGTCACCGAATTTTTTACGGGTTAAGCCTTCTAAGGTTTCTTGTACTTTTTGACGTTGGGATGTCATACTATAGGAAGTATCAAGAATCACGGCAAATTTTTGATTATTTGGTAAGACATAATCGGAGTTAGTTAAGGGTTTCGCGGTGATTTTCTGTCCCCCAGAGAAAATTACCTCTTGTAAGGTAGGTGCAATTTTGTTACTCAGGGGAAAATACTCAGGCAACCAATTATTTTTATCTATTTTCTCGGCATATTTTACCCCATTGATGGTATAATTTCGTTGGGTGTATCCTGTCCAAAAGATATTACGTTTTTCGGCTAAATTTGGTAAACTCCATCCTTTTTCCTCTGCCATTACTTTATAGGTTAACCACAGGTGCATTACCTTAGCGCGATCAGGGGAAAACCAATTATTATTTAAAACCTGTTTAGCCGGAATAGGAAAAGCTCTTAAACGATAATTTTTCGGCCCAACTTGCTCCAATAAAGCTGGATCTTGTCTTTCCACTCTCACTTGACTATTATAAACTTTTTGGGCAGCCCCACGCGGAGATACCGTAAAAGGAAATGCTTTGCTAATATCAGCAGTATCTCCTAACCATAATCCCGTGACAGTAGCACTTTCTGGCAGAGAGAAATAGTAAAATATCTCTTGTAATTCATTGGTTTGATTTTGATATACTTCATGGAGTGCTACTTCAGCAAAATTACCCTTTTCTTTCACCGCGATATCTTGAGACTGTAACCAAACCTTTTTCTCATTAATATTTAATAAACCTGCCTGTACTTGATCGCGCTCATAAGTAGATTGGAGCGCGTGTTGAATGGCATTAGTTTCCCCTTTTTGAATCGGTTTATCAAAAAAAGCTTCATAAAGTTTTTCCGCTTTTTCCACATCACGTTGGGAACCTTGATACAAAAAAGGAGACATGAGATAATTATACCAATTTTGTAAAGTTTGCCCCGCGTCTTGGGATAATCCTAGCCATTGATACATCACACGAATATGATCATTTTCTTTGACGGTACTGAGATAACGATAGGGTGATAAATAAGCATTGACTAATCCCTCTTTAATGTGATCTGATTGGGCGATAAGGGTGGGACGAATATCACTATTAGCCGGAGTCTCTAAAAGTTGTAGGGCTTTAATTTGAGGTTGATTTTGCAGTGACAAAAATATCACTAACCAAGTGGTGATAATAGATAAAGACGCGATCCTCATTTTTGGCTTACCATACTGAGAGGCAAAATCTCGTAATATTTTTTGCCCTGATTCCAGATAAAGAAATCCGAATAAAGAAGGCATTGCGACAAATAATCCCCCTGAGAAAATCAAAAAACACCACCCCAAATATATATATATAACTGAAAATGCTAAAGACGAAATGAGACGTGCTCCGATATTTTCTAATGAATCATTGATATTAGAAATTTCAGAAATAAGATTCAAGACTAATTGGAAGGCCAGGTGAATAGTAGAAACAGCCACGGGAAGGGCATAAAAGAAAAGGATAGTCGCGGCATAGAGTCCAATTATCAGCATTAAACTATGACAGCCCATCTGTAACCAGGCTATTTTTTCTTGTCCGATTAACCGTGCCCAAAAGTTATTATTTTTAATTTTGGGTTCGGTTAAATCTTCTCTAAATCCCACATATCCATAGAGTAATTCACCGAAAAATGCAGCCATACATAAACAAATTGTGGCTAAAAACATCCCACTCGCGGGAGTTAATTCACGGATGAGGAATAGACGAATTAAACATAAGACAAAAAGCGGTGCTTCCACGCCGTAGAAAAAAAGCATGAGTTGACGTGGTTGTTTGTCAAAATGTTTTTTTGCTAAAAGAATCGAAAGGATAGGCATGATCATTAATGCCAAGATTGTCAAGGAAAAATCTAGGGGGATTTCTCCGAGGATGGTTGCCACGAGTAAAGGAATACTAATCGCCAATAAAAAAATGGTAGCTATCAAACAAAAAATAATATTCCAGCCCCAGAAAATGCTGTTAAATGTTTTTTCTACTCTTTGCTGAAAAGTGAGTTTTTTGGGCATATATTTCCCTCTCTTAATGGGGGTGCGATGAGGATATCTGATAACAGAGGCAGACAAGCTTATTATAGCGAAGGAGAGCCACGATCGCGTAGGGTGAAAAGATTAAATTTTTCAAAGTAGGGGCGAAGCATGACCGTATTAAATCTCTGCTTGTAACCAATAATAGCTTATCTGCGGTCATGCTTCGCCCTACTACGGATATATTTGGAAAAATAGGATGCTCCCGAAAAACAATCCACAAATGAGAAAAAGTGCTATAATGTTATGTTGTAATGATAAGGAGTAAAAGAAAGATAAGAGATGGCAGACAACAGCACTGGATACAAAATAGTAAGCGATAATCGTCAAGCACGGTTTCTCTACGATATCCTAGAGACATACCAAGCGGGGATAGAGCTCAAGGGTACGGAAGTGAAATCCATTCGCGAAGGTAAAGTCAATCTACGGGATGGCTATGGTTTAATTCGCAATGGGGAATTATGGTTAATTAATATTCATATTTCTCCTTGGGGAAGCGCGAGTAATTATTTTAACCATGATCCCCTTCGTACCCGTAAATTGTTATTACATAAAGAGGAAATTCGCAAATTAGTGGGGAAAGTGGAGCAAAAGGGATTAACTTTGGTGCCCTTAAAAATGTACCTGAAAAATGGTTGGGTTAAAGTTGATATTGGCTTGGGTAAGGGTAAAAAGTTACACGATAAACGGGAAGATATGAAGCGTCGTGATGACAAGCGCGAAATCGAACGGGCGATTAAGCAATTTTAAATGAAGGATACTGTAACGAGGAGAAAACCGTGACAAAATCTTCAGCCAAAAATTCTGTCAATCCCCAGACTGGAAAACCCCAGTCTTCGGGGATAAGTCTGTTTATTCTCTCATTTATTTTTCGTCTTCTTTTATTAATTG
>JBEDKD010000162.1:0-4324 GCA_041172365.1 Cyanobacteriota bacterium
CGATCGCGTATGGGATACACCAGTAGGGGTTCCGCATTTGGGTGATCATCTATATATATAGATAAGCACCAAGATTGTGTCTCCAAAAGCTTCGCCCTGCCCACAACGCGATCGCGTATGGGAGACAAAAAACATCGGCTCCCTTACCGAGGCTCTCTAAACAGCGCGATCGCGTACCGGAAAAAACAGGGGCTCGCCTTACCCGGACTCTAAACAGCGCGATCGCGTACCGGAAAAAACACGAACTGGCCTTACCCGGACTCTAAACAGCGCGATCGCGTACCGGAAAAAACACGGGCTCGCCTTACCCAGACTCTAAACAGCGCGATCGCGTACCGGAAAAAACACGAACTGGCCTTACCCGGACTCTAAACAGCGCGATCGTGCACCACACCCGATAAAATATAATAAAGGTTTAACTTATGACAAAAGCAGATAAAATACACTCAAAAACCGACCCAAATTACATAATTCCTGACATCCAAGAATTGTGGCAAATAGAAGATAAAACGAGGACAAGCGGACTCATAATTTTGCGTGGGAAAACCTCTCAAAGAGTACATCATTTTGATGCCAGAGAGGGATACGCGTTACAATATTTTACCGGAGAATACACCGCGCAGCAAATTTGGGAACGATGTCAACTACAATTAGGTTTTATCCCCAGAGACTTTGTAACAAGACTCCTAGACAAACTAGAAAATTTAGGCATATTCTCCGAGGAACCCCCCCCAGTTTCTCACCCTCAACCCCTTGCTGAAAACACCTTTGTCGATAACAGCTTTCCGAGCAACCCAACCGTTGAAGAAAAACCAGAAAACCCCCAAACTCAAGAGTTACGCGATCGAGGCTTACCTCAAAAGAAATATAGTCCAAATTTAAAAGAAATCGTCGAATGGATAGCCCATCCCGACGGTTATTGGATAATGCGAAACCCCAAAGACATCACCTGTTTACAAGTCGAAGACTTCGATAAACAAATCATTTGCCAACTAGGAAAACAACCCATTCCAGCCATAGTAAATCACTATGATATCACCACAGACGAATTACAATCACTATTAAAAATGTTAGCCGCG
This sequence comes from Cyanobacteriota bacterium, assembly GCA_041172365.1. GTDB lineage: Bacteria > Cyanobacteriota > Cyanobacteriia > Cyanobacteriales > Microcoleaceae > JBEDKD01. The sequence continues at coordinate 1,080 of JBEDKD010000162.1, forward strand.
ACAGGAATGCTAGAAGGAACCGAACCCCCCAAACCCCCCAAAGGGCAAATTTCCTTAATGCAATTATTATCCCTAAAAATTCCCCTGATTAATCCTGATCGTTGGTTAACCAAACATATTGATAAAATCAGATGGATTTGGACATGGCAATTTGGCTTTTTTCTCTTAGCATTTTTCAGCACATCCGTCGCCCTTTGGCTCGCGTTTTCCGATGAAGTAATCAGCACCAGTAAAGAAATCTGGACAACAGGAGAATTAATTACACCAATCACCTTTATTTTATTATCAACATTAGTAGTAACTTGCCATGAATTTGGTCATGCTTTAACCTTAAAACACTATGGGGGAATCATTCCCGAAATCGGCTTACTATTGATGTTATTCATCCCAGGCGGTTACACTAACACCACCGATCAATATAGTTTAGTGCGACGGAAAGAAAGAGTGTTAGTCGTCGCCGCGGGCATCATAGTCCAATTAATAATATGGGCTGTAGCCTTTGTGACTTTGTTATTGTCCAAATCAATCCCTTGGTTACATAATAGTAGTTATTTACTAATGACAGCCGCGTTGTTAACCGTAATTTTCAACTTAAATCCATTAAACAAATTTGATGGATATTATCTCTTAGTCGCGTTAACAGGAATTAATAAACTCAGAGATAGATCCTTTCAACTTTATGCCGATTTTATCACAAGGGAGGAAAGTTTAGAAGAAGATCATGACAAATGGATTTTAGCACTTTACGCACCAGTGAGTATTGCCTATACAGTCTGGATATTTACCTCATTATTTACCTTCGCGAAAGATTGGTTTCTGCAATATTATCCCCTTCTTAGCCATCCTTTATAAAGGTAGGTTAAGAAAAAAGCCGGTCTCGCGGTGCTATTTCCTTCTCAGAAAAATTGCGAAAAATCAATATTTTGTAGGGGCGGGTTTTCCGATCAATCCTACTACCTACAAATAGCCTAAATAAACCCGCCCCACTCACCTTAGTTGGGATGGGGCGGGTTTATATCAGTTGTCGGTGGGTATCAAAGATTTCGGTGAAAGAGCCCCTACAGGGGTATCTCCCAATTCCATTTATAATTATCAGAGGTGATTACCATGAATAGCTACCAAAAATTAAGCCTTATCTTCACAGGAACATCTTTTTTGATGATGACACCTGCTGTCGAAGCTGCGACATTGACTCAATCATTTTCCATCAATCTGAATAATCAACCCTTAAATAGTAATACCAAACTGCTTATCCCCAAATTTAATTCACTTTTGGGAAAATTAACGAAAGTTTATATTACTATGAACTCAACCGTTAATAGCAACATCAATATTACTCCTTCAGGGACTTCAAATTTCGCCGGAAATTCCTCAATTAACGCCGATATTGCGGTGAATTTCCCCACATTAAAAGCCGATCCCACTTTATTATTAAAATTGGCCGTCGATTCCGCCCAAACATCGATCGCGAATGGAAGCACAGGAAATGTCAATAGTAGCAAATCCGGTAGTGCATGGACAACGATCGCGGATGTGGGAACACTAAGTGCATTAAGTGGATGTCAAGGGCAGACGATCCCGTTAAAGATTAAGACACCAGGTGGATTCATTCTCGACGGTTTCCCATCAAATAAAGGCTTTTATGACGGTAATATATTCACTAACTCCAACTTCATTCTTACCTATGAATATCAGGGGACTGACTCTGCACCCGTACCCGAACCCATGACGATCGCGGGTTTCGGGTTAGCCGTGGCAATGGGTGGCTGGTGGAAGCGCAAATCACTCAAAAAAGGCTAAGTTAACGGGATAATGACTTACCCCAAAAAACAAGAGAAACCAGGTTTATTTCTTATCGTCAAGAAACCCGGTTTCTCATACCAACAATATAGTAGGGGCGGGTTCACCAAGATATACACCACCAATCAGAAATACTGGTAAACCCGCCCTTACTTACTGGTGAAAGATCACTTAGGAATGGGAATGAAATAAATTGAAAATTTGATTTTGGGGGGAGCCATTGAGATTGAAAGCAGGCTGGAAGCCTGCACTACTTTATTACATTTTCATTCCTTAAAGCCTACACGGGGATGAAAAATTCAGACGGTGTAAGCGTTTCTTCCTGCACTTGCATTTCGTCTAATTTACGCCATATTTCCTGCATTAATTCATCTAAACCAACACGGGAAACCGCAGAAATTAAAAACACCTTAGTCTCAGTTACTTCATTTAACTTATTGACTAATTCTTGGATATCTTCACTCTCAAGATCGATCGCGTCCACCTTATTTAATGCCACAACTTGAGGATGATCTACCAAACCTCTCCCATAGGCACTTAACTCCTCTTGAATCGTATGATAATTGCTAATAGGATCTTCATCGGTACTATCAATTAAATGTAATAATAACTTTGTCCTTTCAATATGTCTTAAGAAATCATGGCCTAAACCCGCACCCGTATGAGCCCCTTCAATTAACCCCGGAATATCCGCAAAAACTGTTCCATCTCCTGTGGGTTTTCGCACAACTCCTAAATTAGGAATTAATGTCGTAAATGGATAATCTGCTATTTTCGGACGAGCGGCAGATAAGGAAGAAATTAAAGTTGATTTACCCGCGTTAGGTAAACCAATAATTCCCACTTCAGCTAATAACTTTAATTCTAATCTTAAGGTACGTTTTTCGCCTTCTAATCCGGGTAACGCGTAATCGGGGGCACGATTTGAGTTACTTAAAAAATGCTTGTTTCCTAAGCCATATTTACCACCTTTTGCCACGCAAAGCTGTTGTCCGGGTGTGACTAAATCACCGATGATTTCATCGGTTTCGGCATCATAAACCATTGTACCACAAGGCACTTCAATAACGCGATCGCTGCCATTAGCCCCCGTCATATTTTTCGGACCACCTCGTTTACCATCTTCTCCTTTAAAAAGATGATTATATCGAAAATCTAAGAGTGTTTGCAGACGCTCAACGGCCACTAAAACAACAGATCCGCCATTACCACCATTACCGCCCGCCGGCCCCCCCGCGGGGACATATTTTTCACGGCGAAACGCGATCATTCCATCACCGCCTTTGCCGCCTTCTACTTGAATTTCCGCTTGATCTATAAATTGCATAATTGGGGATTGGTGATTGGGGATTTGGGATTGGGGATTGGGATTGGGGATTGGTGATTGGGATTTGGGATTTGGGATTGGTGATTGGTGATTGGTGATTGGTGATTGGTGATTGGTG
>JBEDKD010000163.1:0-9794 GCA_041172365.1 Cyanobacteriota bacterium
AAGGGGAACTAATCCAGTTAATCGAGACTATCATTGTATATAAGTTGTCAAACAAGAGCCGAGAGGAAATAATAGCTATGTTGGGATTGAATGAATTTAAACAAACCAGAGTCTATCAAGAAGTTTTTCATGAAGGCTTACAAGAAGGCTTACAAGAAGGCTTACAAGAAGGTGAGCGCAGGGCTAAATTAGAATCAGTGCCCCGATTATTAGCCCTGGGATTAAGCGTCGAACAAATTGCCACCGCGTTGCAGTTAGATGTAGAACAAGTGCGCCAAATTTCACAACAGCAGTCTCCTAACTGAGGCGATTTTTCTAGGTTGGGTTGATTTGAGATATTTACTGATCGTCCAATTCCTTGATTCCACCCAACCTACTTCCATTCCATTTTTATCGGGTTGTTTTCGGGCCGCCTGCCGGTATGAATAGACTAGGGAATATGCAGTAATTTTAAAGCATAATGCTGAACTCAGAAGTTTCGCGAAATAAAGATTTTGAGTATTAAAAAAAATTATCAGGTAGAGAGGAGGCTATAAAACAGAAAAAATAGCCTCCTTTTAGGGCGAACAAATTTATCCAACGAGCACACCAAATTTCATTAACATCGTAGGCAAAAAATCGTCTAAATTTTTAATGTGTTCATCGGAGAGTTGAATCAAATTGAGATTATATTTTTGGTAGAGTCCCTGCTTAACTTTCTTTCGCTCGGCATACTCTGGATTGTTCTCATATCCCCAGTATTCAATATACACCTTCCCTGCGGGAATATAAAAATCACAGTACATTTCTTCCTCGATTGGCAGCCGGCGCTCGTAAGCATGAACTACACTAGCCATGTACAACCAATTATCAATTAACATTTCCGCTTTGGAACGCACCCAATGTCCATCAGTGGTGCGATGCTGGGCCGCTGCTCGAAACTTTTCTCGGAACCCTTTTTCATTGTTTCCTGGTGTGGTATCTGACTCTGAGCTATCACCATTTATACTTGCGATTGTGGAAAGAAAGGCTTGATTTGTTAAGATAGATTCAGGCCACATAACGTAGGGAGTATTCTCAGGTGGGTGTGTTTTCTGCACTGCGCCAAAGTTAACTCCCAGTTTAGTTGCCACCCAGCCATTTTGTTCTTTGCTCACTAACCCTAATTCGGCAAAAATGGGGTTAACTTTATGCTTGGGTATTGCGAGTTTTTCGCTAATATTCGTAGCAGATAACAAGTTTGGCAGTGCTGGTGATTGAGGTTTTGCTTTAGGCTTAGATATCGGCATTGATGGTGCTTTATTATTGGCTTTCCAATGTTCGTAACAAAATTTGTGTCCTGGTTTTGAGACTGGTTTATTGCATCCTTCTGCCGTACAAGTGTCTATTGCTAGTGTTGGAAAGAATGCTTGTGCTATTAAGATTTCTGCTTTCTTCATCGCCTCTAGGGGACTAAAAAGCTCTTTGTCTCTATCCATCTGTAAACCCTCTAGTGATTTCCAGGTATTGTATCACAGCCCAAAAGCACTCCTCGTTTTTAACTTACTCAAAGGCAGACTTGTAATCATCAACTTTAGTGAGTATTTTTGCTTACCGAGAGTGACAGCACGCTTGATCAGTTGTAGGTTGGGTTGATTTGAGATATTTAAAATTTTCTTGATTCCACCCAACCTCCTAATATTTTTTATTCGGCTAATTGACTTAATTCGATAATATTCTGATCCGGATCTTGGGTAAAGAGTGCCGGACGACCGGATGCACTCATTTGAATAGGATAATTATGAGATAATAATACTTTTTTACTTTCTTCTAAGTTGCTAACTGCAAAGGCTAAATGACGATTTCTTCCCCATTTCTCCCCATCAACTTCATCGGTAATAAGGGAAGATGTGGTAATTAAATGAATTTGAAAATTACCAATTTGATACCAGATACCCGGAAAGTTTAAATTACGTTCTACTTGAGGTATTCCTAAGATTTTTCCATAAAAAAATGCGGATTTTTCTAAGTCTGTTACGAGAATCGCCGCGTGCATAAATTGAGTAACTGCCATGATTTTTTCAGTGAGATAGTGAGATATAGCATTTTTCAATGAGATGTAAATGTGGAACAAGCCCTTAGCCCGTCACAGGCAAGATGCCTGTACCACAAGTTTCACCTCTCAAAGGTTAACACTATAGCAAGTCTAAATCATTGATACAGATTTGTAGGGGTAGCGCTCTTGTGCCTACCCCTGATCAATAGGGGCAACCACGGGGGGATTGCCCCTACAAAAATATTACAATTGAAATAGGATTGCTATATATATAAGAATAGCTTAAAGGTGGTTTAGGTGGCTTTTTACCATTTCCTTTTGATACCAAAATTTTCGCAACCTCACCCATCAGAAACTCGGTTTATCAATGGTTTGTGATTTTCTGATGGTGAGATATGACTCAGAAATGGGGTTTCTCTTTACCCATTATTACTGCCAAATTTTAATGGTATTATTCCATGTACCACTAATCAAACTATTACCCTTGGGTGTAAACGTGACACAATTCACTGCATCTTTATCTCCCACCACACTTGAAATTTCTTTTCCACTATTGATGTCCCAAACTTTAATCATTCCATCACCGCCACAACTGACTAATATTTTGCCATCGGGACTTAACGCGATATCATTGACGTAATTAGTATGACCTTTTAATGTCCGTATTTCTGCCCCTGTATTGACTTGCCATAGTTTAATGGTCCGATCGCGGCTGGCACTAATCAAAATATTACCATCGGCACTAAAAACCAGAGACTCAATAGTACCAGTATGACCTGTTAAGGTAGAAATCAGATCCCCTGTGGAAACATTCCAAAGTTTAATGGTTGAGTCGTGACTCCCACTGGCTAAAATTTGACCATTGGGACTAAAGGCTAAAGCTTGAATAGTGCCATTATGACCTTTCAAGATTTTAATTGGGGTTGTGCCTATCAGTTTTGACAATAGTCCTGTTTTTAGAGGCCATAATTTAACAGTTTTATCCCCACTTCCACTCGCGAATATCTCCCCTTGAGATGACGGAATCGGACTGAGCGCGATCGCGACGACTCTTTGAGTATCAGTAAAAGTACGAAGTTCTTTCCCTGTATTCATATCCCACAATTTGATCGTATTATCATCACAACCACTGATCAGGGTTTTTTGATCATGACTGAGAGCAAGGGACCAAACTACTTCAGTATGACCTATCAGGGTGCGAAGTTCTTTTCCTGTTTTCAGTGACCAAAGTTTAATACTATGGTCAAAACTGGCACTGATCAGAGTTTCACCGTCGGGAGTAATAATAAGATCGCTAATTTGATTAGTATGACTTGTCAGGGTTTGAACGGCTTTGAGGGCTTTAAAATTTACCATGAGTCTTCTGGGATACAGTAATATCTTTCTTGATTATACCGATCGCGTCTATCAAGAAACTCCTACCCTAAAATAAAGAGAAAAGGAAAACTCTTATTTGCCTACCCCCATGACACTGAAACGACTTAACCCTGTCGTGATACCCCTCCAAAGCTGTTGTATCGAGTGAGTCTCCAAAAGACATCTCCAAAAACTATTGTAGGGTAGGCATCCTGCCTGCCTTTCACCTGATTTTGAGGAGATGTCTAAAGATGCAGACTCGGCTTATCTCAAAGCCGGATCAAGATAGACTGACACTGTGATGTTGTGTTAAGTCCCCATTATGATCAAGCAGGGATTCATTTTGGCTTGAGTTTACGCGATCGCCCTGATAGCTGAACAGCATATTAGCAATTAAAAGCTATAAGGAGTCCTTATCAGCAATATTGGCAAACACCCCAACGCGATCGTGTCCTTCTATGGTAAAAATCCTGATGGTAACTCCTTTGAGTATCTCTACAAACCAGCCTAGAGAGACTCGATACAGGAGACTGGCGACAAAGGAATAGTTTTTCACCAACAACTTATCACCTATCACCTATCACCCATCACCCATTATCCATTACCTATTACCCCTTATCCCAGAAAAAATGTTGCACAAAACACTCGCGAAGAATCGCTGGAAATCACTCATACAACCTTGGAAAGAATTAGACTGGTTGCTATTAATTGCATATTTAGGAATGACAATATTTGGCGGCATAATGATCCGCAGTGCAGAATTAAATCAAGGACTAACCGACTGGTGGCAACATTGGATTACAGGTGGTATTGGTTTAATATTAGCACTTACCATCGCCCGTACTCGCTATGAACACCTCCTACAATGGAAATGGGTAATTTATTTTGCCATCATTATATTACTGATCGCGGTGCGAGTAGTGGGGACAACAGCATTAGGAGCACAACGGTGGATTAATATTGCCGGATTTTATCTTCAACCTTCAGAATTTGCCAAAATAGCAATTATTATTACGATCGCGGCCCTACTCCATAATATTACCAAACCCACCCTAATAGATATGATCAAAATATTTGGGGTGGTATCAGTTCCCTGGGCCCTAGTTTTCATCGAACCAAACTTAGGAACCTCTTTAGTATTTGGTGCGATTACAATGGGAATGTTGTATTGGGGAAATGTCAATCCGGGTTGGTTAATTCTCTTAATTTCTCCGATTGTGTCTGCAATTCTTAGTAATATTTATACACCCGCTTGGATCGCGTGGGTAGCTTGTTTGGGTTTGATAGTTTGGGCAAGTTTACCTTGGCGATGGTTTAATACTATTCTCGCCGTAATCGTCAATGTAGTATCAGGAAAATTAGCCTCTCATTTCTGGAATATCTTACAAGATTATCAAAAAAATCGTGTCACGGGTTTCTTAAATCCAGAAAAAGATCCCTTGGGAACGGGTTATCACTTAATTCAATCTCGCACGGCTATTGGCGCGGGAGAATTACATGGACGGGGTTTATCTCATGGCACTCAAACTCAATTAAATTTTATCCCAGAACAACATACAGATTTTATTTTTTCTGCCATTGGGGAAGAATTGGGATTTATTGGTTGTATTGCCGTCCTCGTCGTTTTCTGGTTTATTTGTTTCCGTTTGGTAATTATCGCGCAATTAGCTAAGGATAATTTTGGCTCTTTAATGGTGATTGGTGTTCTGGCTATGGTAATCTTTCAGGTATTTGTTAATATTGGCATGAATATTGGTATGGCTCCTGTGACAGGGATTCCTTTACCATTACTCAGTTATGGGCGATCGGCTTTGTTGAGTAATTTTATCGGGTTGGGAATTGTTCAATCCGTGGCAAATTATCGACAACGATTGAAATTTTAACTAAGATTAGGTTGGGTTGAAAATTTTAATTACTAAGTGGGTTTCCATAAATTTCCCTTCAACCCAACCTACATAAAGAATCTATCAGCCCGTTGTACTAGCCATGACAAATCCGTAACAGCTTATCAATCTTGATATTCTCACCAAATATGAAATTTCTCAATCAAATAATTATCGGTGACTGCATAGAAAAACTCAAGGAAATACCCGATCAAAGTATTGATTTAGTTATTCTTGATCCGCCTTATTGGAAAGTTATACAAGAAAAATGGGATTATCAATGGCGCACTGAAGAAGATTATGTAGAATGGTGTTTACAGTGGCTTAATCAAATCTCAAGAGTCATAAAGTTATCGGGTAGCTTATATCTCTTTGGCTATTTAAGAAATTTATTTTATCTCTATGATGATGTCATTAAATTAGGCTTTGACTTTAGACAGCAAATAATTATAGATAAAGGAATTAAATCAATTGGAGGACGTGCGACTAAGGGATATAAGATGTTTCCTAATGTCACCGAAACTCTCTTGTTTTTTACTTATAATAGTCACCCCTTTGTCAAAAAGTTACTTAAGGATAGACAAAAAAATTTAGGTTTAACGGCTTTAGAAATTAATCGAAAATTAGGGGTAAAAGTTAATGGTGGGGGAATGTGGTCACTTTATACAGGTAATAATATTTTAGCTCAAATTCCCACAAAAGAAATGTGGGATAAATTGCAAGAAATTCTTGATTTTCAACATCCATATCACAATATAGCACCTGTTTTTAATATTGAAATGGGAATAACTGATGTTTGGAAAGATATAGATTTTTATCGAGAAGAAAGATATCATCCTACACAAAAACCAGTGAAATTAATAGAAAGAATTATCAAGGCGAGTAGTAATGAAGAAATGATAATTTTAGACCCTTTTATGGGTTCAGGTACAACGGCATTAGCTTGTTTAAACTTAAATCGGTACTATATTGGTATTGAAAGAGAAGAAAAATATATTGAAGTGGCTCAGAGAAGGATTGACGAATATAAATCCAGTCTTTTGAATAGACATAGATTTGATGATACAGAAATTCAATCTCTGAAACATAAAAAGTAGGGACACGGCAGTGCCGTGTCCCTACTATTACTCGTGAATTGTGAATAATTGTGGGGATAAGGAATGAAAATTAAATAACTTGACTATTGGGTTGGTAGTTTCGCCCATAATATGTGCCCCAAAGCAGGCAAGATGCCTGCTCTACTTTATTAAATTTTCCTTCCTAAGTAAGCGATCGCGCCCGGATGTCGAAGAAGTCTTAAATAGAGAGAATTTCTTTTACTTGATTAACCGCGCTTTTACCCGATCGCGAGGCTCCTTCAATATTATCGCCACCACACCAATCTCCGGCACAAATTAAAGGTAATGGATTGATAATTGTTAAAGAAGGAACCGATAAAAAATTACGACAAAACGCGTAACGCCAGCGATGAATCTGTAACCATTGGGGACTATTCAACCAAGGGAGTAAAATCTGAGCCGCGCTATTTAATAACTCTTCCCCAACGGCTTGTAACTCCGTCGTCTCTAAATATTTTTCAGCAAATTTGGCACTACTTTGCACAACAAAAACGGGTTGTTTCGGGTTCTCTCTTTTACTACTATCTATACCTACCCAACCTAAATCGGGATGTTGGGGAAATACGATCGCGCTCCAAGAAGGATTTAACTGCTCTAATTCCTCTTGATAATGGGAAGCATAACCCGCCATTACCGTAATACAAGGATCATACTTTACCCCATCAACTTGTGCTAACAATTCCCCAGAAATACCCGCGATCGTATTAAGTAAAATCTTCCCTTGAGGAGCCGGAATTGCCATCACCACAACTTTCGCATTTAATTCTAAAGGAGTCGCGCTTTCGACATTATTCATGGCTTCGAGACGCAATAACCAATTTTTAGCCAAAGGTGTCAAATTTTCCACCCGACGGTTAAGCCATATATCTAACCCCTCGGCTAAAGACTTACCCACTCCATTCATCCCTGTAGGTACGATATAACAAGATTGGGGAACCGCGGATAAACCATTTTGATCCCATTCATACACTCTATCAGTCCAAAGTTGGAGAGTTTTGTCCCCAATGGCACACAAATTAGTGATAAGTTGTTGGGAGTGAGGACCTTGGGCATGAAGATAACGCACACCATGATCCGCGACAGTACCCTCTAAACGACGAGTCGCGACTCTTCCCCCAACTCCGCGAGATTTTTCGATGACGACTACGGAATAACCTGCCTGACGTAACTCTTGAGCACAGGTTAACCCTGCTAAACCTGCACCAATAACCGCGACATCAAATATCATTGCATTTTCCTTTAAATACGCGAAGAGCTCGACTCAATCGCGAGGGAGACGCTCGCACTACTCCAGCCCCTTCTCCACGCGAAGGTATCTATTCTCCCCGCGAAGGTATCTATTCTCCCCGCGAAGGTATCTATTCTCCCCGCGAAGGTATCTATTCTCCCCGCGAAGGTATCTATTCTCCCCGCGAAGGTGTCTATTCTCCACGCGAAGGTATCTATTCTCCCCACGAAGGTGTCTATTCTCCCCACGAAGGTGTCTATTCTCCACGCGAGCGAGACGCTCGCACTACATTAATAATATATAGTGTTTCTATTTCAGAAGTAAAGCTTGTGGCACAGGCATCTTGCCTGTGACGGGCAAGATGCCCAGCATTTACATCTCAAATGGAATTGCTATATGTGTATAGATATTCTTCATTGCACAAACCCTTGATTTTATTACATCTTCCCTCTTCCCTCTTCCTTCTTCCCTCTTCCTTCTTCCCTCTTCCCTCTTCCTTCTTCCCTCTTCCTTCTTCCCTCTTCCTTCTTCCTTCCGAAGTAGTACAATAAAAATAATCAAACATCTCTGGGTCAACGGAGGAATGTCACCTTGGATGAACTGAGATCCGCACTGGAATTAGCCTCAGACGAGGAATTAGAGCAGCTCACACAATTATTGTTTAGTCGCCGCTTTAATCCTTTAGATTATATGCAAACCCCTGAGCCTTTGGATATTCAAAGTCTAAATCGTGCTTCTTGGTTAGACGCGTTAGAGCACAGATTTCGCTATTTAGCCGCGGATGGTTTGACGGTATTAAAGGGAAAAACTCGACAATTTAGTTATCGACAAGCTCTGATTCAAGTCTGTCGTTATCTCAAAATTTCTTACTCACAAAAACTTTCTACTACTGACTTAGAAGCTGAAATCTTTTTATCTCTAATTGATAAAGTAACGAAACGTCTTCCTGGGGAGGAAAGAAAAGCTTTAATGGGTGAAGTAGTGGGAGCGATCCAAACTTCTGATCTTTCTCAACCTTTACCTCTTTCTGTTCAAAAAGATCCCTTGAGTGTCATTGTCAAAGGGGGAAGCGCGATCGCGGTAAGTTCCATTATCCAACCGATGTTATTACAACAAATTGCCCGTCAATTTGCGATTCAGTTTGCCTCCTATCATGTAGCTAAAGACGCGATCGTGAAGGGAACCACGGGAGCTTTTCACAATTATCTCGCGTTACAAAGTGCTCGTCAAGGTATGGCAATTACCGCGACTCGTTATGCGGCAGTGCGAACAGTATTTGGTATTTTAGGTCCCGTGCTTTGGACTTGGTTTTTCGCGGATTTAGGTTGGAAAGCAATTTCGACAAATTATGGCCGAATTATTCCTATGATTTTTGCCTTGGCACAAATTCGTTTAACTCGTTCCGACTCGGAATTTCAACCCGCGTAGGGGCGAAGCATTGGGGCGATAAATTCGAGATTTTACCCGCGTTTATTATCCCCTATGCTTCGCCCTTGATTTGACCAAGTTTTAAATTTTAAATTAGGAAAATTAGGAAAATTAGTGCCGATTCAAACTATTTTCAAGGGGGTTCAATCCCGCATAATTCAACCCCTTTTAACACAATTACAAAATCATCGCGATCGCGCTTTAGAAATCCCTTGGAAATTTGCCCAAGTGGGATTTTTACTTTTGCCATTCCTTCCGACTTGGGGAGTGATATGTATCGCGATCGCGTTACTGGGAACTTGGAAACAGAAATTTAACAAAATTATTCATAATCCTATTAATAAAGGATTTGGCATTTTAAGTATTTTACTCATTATCACCGCGTGTTTTGCCGTGCTTCCGGGTGAGGCTTTTTTAGGATTAGCTAATTTATTACCATTTTTTGCCCTTTTTGCCGCCTTTAGTGAACTGATTCAAACCCCTCAACAATTACGACAAATTTCTTGGTTATTTGTCATGTCTTCCGTGCCTGTTTTCCTAGTAGGATTAGGACAACAATTTTGCAGTTGGCAGGGACCAGCAATCCTACATGATTTCTTGGGATGGAGATTACAACTTCATGGGAACCCTCCGGGGCGAATGTCCGCGGTTTTTATGCACGCGAATCTCTTAGCTTTTTACACCATTATTGTTTTGATTTTAGCCTTGGGTTTATTCATCGAAACATATCGAGAAGGAAGAAGGAAGAGGGAAGAAGGAAGAAGGAA
>JBEDKD010000164.1:0-2824 GCA_041172365.1 Cyanobacteriota bacterium
CTAATACCCAATCCTCAATCCCTAATACCCAATCCTCAATCCCTAATACCCTCTCCTTATCCTTTCGCGACAATTAAAGCCAAATCAATGCGATTTTCTGAGGGTTGAGAAACTTCAGCGCGTAAACCGGGTCCAAAAAAGGTAGCAATCTTTTCCTGTTTTTGTTGCCAAACATCTAAGGGAAAATGAGGAGAATCGAATTCTAAAACTAAGGTATAAAAACCATCAATAGAACTCTCTCGTAACCCTTGTAAGACAGGTCTTTCTTTATCATTAGGTGCTAATCTTAAACGACCTAATGCTTCATCCAAATGGGCCGATTGTCCATAACGATAACGAGTGACATCTTGACGTAGTTGATTTTGAGTTGGAGTCGCCTGTTTTTCGCGCAGAATCAAGACTTCTGGGGCGGTTGGTTGAGTAAAAGGAATTGGTTTTAGTTCTGATGCTTTTAAGGCAAAACCTCCCAAAATCACAGGAAACCCATACAAGAAACCCGTGATATTGACCGTCGCGTTATTGGTAATATACGCGATGATTCCTACAACGAATAAAGCACTTCCCAGGACGATGCCAAAGTTGGCTAAAGAAATTTTACGGAGCATAAGTGCTAGTGCAGTATATATAAATGATACCTCTGATTTATTATCATCTTTTCTGAACGTTTTAATAAATTTTTTGTCTTTCTTTGTCTGGGAGGACGATTGGGCGGCGCGGTGTTGCGCGATCGCGACGATGAGAGGGGGATCATCCCAAAGAGTAGGGGGCGTTGGGGGAGCCTGCGCTCCACCTATAGCATAACCGCGATAAGTTAGGAATGAAAATTTAATCAAGTAGTGCAGGCATCTTCCCTGCTTTCTATCTGAAGGGCTCCGCGACAAAGGAAATACTAAAGTTATTGATTTTTCATTCCTTATTTGTTAAAAGCAGGGATTTATTACGGTAATGCTTCGCGCCTACAAATATATTTACCAAAATGAGAAGCTCCCATGAGACTGATATTAACTTGGGCAATTGAGAAGAAGTCGATGATCGGAAATGTCCTGGTTTTGGGAATAATAAAGCAAACACAATACCAGAAGTCTATTAAAATCAAGTAAACTTGATTATGACGATTGAGCGCGCAGTAACAGATACTCAGTTTGTGAACAGAAAAATGGTCGCTCATGGACTGGGATGATCCCGAATATGCTAAAAACAAGATTTAATCTTTGTTTATTGGTTTCAAACCGATAATTCTTGGGTTGTGCTACTGAGTGGGGATCAGCTCCGGGGGTATCTCCAAAAAGCTCTCTCTTTTTGTGAAAATCTTTGGGCCGCCAGAATGACGACAACCCAGACAAAGAGTATTATGAGGATAGTCTGATCTCTGATGGAAGTGACCCCTCCACCTCTTTTCCCCCCTATTCATATATCTTAAACTATGCACAAAGACGATACAGTGCAAACCGCGACAGTCAATAGAGCCATTTTGGAGCAAATTGACTCCCTCAAGCGCGAAGATGAACGACTTTATAATATTCTCGCGGTCGATGTGTGGGCCTTAGCCAAGACAATGGATGAGTTTCAACCGGGCTTTTGGGCTTCTTTTATGAAAAATCGTGAGAAGGCCCTCAAGCGCTTTATGGCCGAAATGATTAAGAATAAATCAACTGATACGAAACGTCCCCCTTTTCTACGTTAGTTTATCCACCTTGAGTGACTGAGAAGACGCGGCGCGATCGCGCAGGCTGCGCCAACGCCCTTTCTCATGACGGTTTACCTCGGTTAAGCTTATCAGAAAATTGGGTTTAAAACCCCGTCCTTTTAGGACGGCTTTTTGGGACTTAAAGACTTAATCTAATCTCTCAAGACTTCAGCTATTGAAATATTAAGAATAGCGGCATATTCTTTAAGTTGTTGGTATTCTCGTTCATTCACGTTAAATTGTATCTTTTTTTCTCTTGACATATTCTAAAATTAACTCTATAATTAGAGTATATCCCAAAGGACAAATTAAGTCAATGAAATTAAGATATCGTGATCGAATCTACCCAACTACCCAACAAAAGAGGCTTTTGTCTCAATTGTTTGGTTGTTGTCGTGTAGTTTTTAACGATGCCTTAGCTTATTGCAAACAGGAGTATCAAAACGGGAATAAAAAACCTTCTAGCCTTGAACTTTCTCAAAGACTTACAGAACTCAAAAAAAACGAGGAAAAGCAATGGTTAACAGAGGTTTCCTCTATTCCCTTACAGCAATCTTTAAGGGATTTAGACCAGGCTTATTCTAACTTCTTTAAATCTTGTAAAGGACAAAGAAAAGGCAATAAATTTAAACCTCCTAGATTGAAAAAACGTAAGTTTAAACAGTCTGCTAAGTTCACCAATAATGGGTTCAAACTCTATCTTGATTCTGATTACATTTATTTAGCTAAAATAGGTGATATCAAAGTAATTTGGAGTAAAGAATTACCCGCAGTTCCTTCATCTGTCACTGTCATTAAAGATAGTGCTGATAGATACTTTGTTAGTTTTATAGTTGAGTTTAATCCTCAACAATTACCTGAAAATGGACAAAGTGTAGGAATAGATTTAGGAATAACAGATTTTGCTACTTTAAGTAATGGTGAAAAAATCAAATCTCCTAAGCCTTTAAAGAAAAGATTGAAACAATTAAAGAAATTACAGCGCCATCTTTCTCGAAAACAAAAAGGGAGTAAAAGAAGGGAAGTAGCTAGAAAGAAATTAGCTCGGTGTCATGCTAAAATAGCAGACACCAGAACCGATTTTCTGCATAAGTTGTCTACTAGAATTATTCGTGAAAACCAAACAATAGTTTTAGA
>JBEDKD010000165.1:0-30008 GCA_041172365.1 Cyanobacteriota bacterium
CCCCAGTCCCCAGTCCCCAATCCCCAGTCGCCATTCTGACAAGGAAAAAAAAAGTTTCGTTGGGGGGTTGACAAAACCAGGTAGCTATAGGTTATAGTCATAGGCGTGTGAGGAGCGAACCAGTAAGAACACCGAGACGAAACACGGCCAGTCGTCGGTGTTCTTTCTGCGTCTACAAATGCCCTAAACCCCTTATTCTCGTAACTTTTAAAGCAGAAATTTCTCCATCGCGCTTACTGCACCATCCTCTTCGACTCCGGGCGCGATCCAATTAGCGATTTCCTTTACTTCATCGGGCGCGTCTCCCATCGCGACTCCTATTCCAGCATAGGTGAGCATTTCCCAATCATTAAAATTATCACCGATTGTCATCACATTATGGGCTTTTAAGTCTAGTATTTCTTCGGCAAGATAACGTACTGCTTCCCCTTTATTGGCTAAGGGATTTGTCGCTTCAAAAAAAGTCGGGACGGATTTTGTCATGTAAAGTTGTTCGCGAGTATAACGTGAACTTAAATCACTTAATAAATCTGTGATAATTTGGGGATTATCACATAACGCGAGCACTTTAGTCGGCTCTTGTGTCAGTAATTTTCGTAAGTCTCCTACCGCGGTAACAGGAATTTTTGACCGGGAAATATAGTATTTTGTATCTTGATTTATATCGCGGACATAAAGCTCGTCGTTTATGTAAAAATGAACGGATAAAGTTTCTCTTAATTCGGGTTGTTCTAAATAATCTAATAATTCCATGACTATCTTTTTCGGTACGGAAAAATGACGGATTATTTTTTCCGTAACCGGATCTTGTATCCAAGCCCCTTGATAACACATTAAGGGTAAATCTGACTCGATAGCTTCATGGAATCGAAGAGCCGAGCGATACATTCTTCCTGTCGCGATCGCGACTCTTATTCCTTTAGCTTTAACGGCTTTAATCGCGTGTTTCACCGCGTCACTAATGGTGTTAGATGCACCGACAATCGTACCATCTAAATCAAAAACTAACAATTTAATCTCAGCCGATGGAGATGGGGCCGGAATATCCTGGGATACCTTGAGATTTGGCATGATTTTTTTTGACGTTGTGGGAGCAAAATAAGGGTTAACCTATATTATATAATAGTTAAGTAATTTTGGCAATATTTATGATTTTGATGGTGTCATTTTCGGGGTAAATGATACGAATATACCATATTATAGCTCTTTGAAGTTGGGTAAGCTACAGATATGTAGGGGCGGGTTCACCCAAGTATTGATGTTTAGCCAAGATATAGCTGAACCCGCCCTTACTTACAGGTATAATATTGTACCCTATTCCTGGGAAAACCGCGATAATTAGAGAAAGTTATTGACGATAACCCAACGGTGCGCGATCGCGCACCGTTGGGTAAGTCTGGAAAATTCTATCCTTGCCGTAATTGTTGAATATCCTCCGAAGTTAAACCCGTTTTTTCACTAATTGTTTGATCATCAAGGACATCCAAAAGTTGCTTGGCAATTTCCAACGCTTTTTCTCTCATTCCTTCTTGTCGTCCTTCTTGTCGTCCTTCCTCAAGTCCTTCTTGTCGTCCTCGGACGATTAAGTTTCGCTGATCTTCAATGAACATTTCTCGTTTTTCTAAATCCTCCAATTCGGCACGACTTAAATTGGCTTCATTGGCAATGCCAAAAGCTTGTTTAATTTCGGAAACTTCACCCATTGTTTCTGGTACTATTTCCAAAGAAGGAGCGTTTTTCATAAAATAAATCCATTGATCTGTGATGGTTTCTAACTCCTCTAAAGTTTTGTGAAATTTGGGCAATTCTACAAAAAATAGTTCGATTTCGGGATCGGGATAGTCAAAACAACGCTTGGTTTGTTTAAAGACAAAATGCGAAATGACATCCGAATCATTCTCAAACATTTCAAAATCAGTAATCGTCAAAGCCAAAACGGGTTTTAATTTTGTATATCCTTCTCCCCTTCCTAATTGAGTGGCATAAGTTTTCGCTGCATTATATATCACTCGTTTGGCAAAGGATGAGACATTTAACACTTGCATCTCAATAATGACTGTTTTACCGTCATTAATTTTGGCTTTTACATCCAGATAAGTATCTTTTAAACCCGGAAGTCTTGAGGCTAAAGCCGGATCAAGAATTTCTAGGTCTTCGATAATGGGTTTGCCTTCATAGATTAAGGCATTAAGAAAGCTTTTTAGAATGTTTTTACTTTCCGATGATCCGAAGATTCTTTTAAAGGCAAAGTCTGTTTTGGGGTTGATGAATCGCATAAAAATTAGACCTTTTTGGGAATCGTTTCTTCCGCCGAAAGAACTTACTCTAAGAAAACCGGGTTTGATCTGGGCTAAATTTCTAAATTTTGAGGGAAAAACTCGGTTTATGGGTAAATTCGATAATCAACCTATATTTTAGCACAAAAAAACACAATTGTCTCTGGTGGAAAGGGTTGAGACTCGATCGCGTTTCTTCTCTCCTATCGTGAGCGCTAATTTTTGGGGAAAGAATGTACCTGAGAGCCATCGGCGGTGACTCGATAGGTATCTTCACCTCTTGACAAGGAGAGAAAAATCTATTATGCTAAAAATAAGAACGCTAACGAATAAGCTATGACTACGACTCCGACGACATTGCAGCCTCTTCAGTCTTGGCAAAAACTCCTAGCCCCTCATAATATGGGCTATCGGATCAAACTTTTGTCTCAACTATTGAGTCGTCGGTTTCAAGAGCGTCTGGAGCCTTTTGGTTTGACTCCGTTTCACTGGTTGGTTTTATGCTGTTTGTGGCAAGAAGATGGTTTACCGACTTCCAGCATTGGCGAACAGTTACAGCAGGTGGGCGGCACTTTAACGGGTGTTCTCGATCGCATGGAGGAACGTGGTTTGGTTTATCGGGAGCGCGATCGCCGTGATCGTCGCATCTGGCGCATCTGGCTCACGGATGCTGGGAAAGAGCTTCAAGATATTTTACCCCCCATTGCTCTTGAATTACGCGAGCAAGCTCTTAGAGGCTTCTCCGAAGATGAGCGGGAACGGATGTCTCAGTTGATTGATGTCGCGATCCGCAATCTTTCCTAATCCACCCTCATCTCTCCCCCTTTTCTTTCATCCCAGAAAGTTCCCACACTTAATATGTTTTTCTTATTTGTAAATGCTACGCACACTAAATAAATTGATACAAAGTAAAAACCCGGAGGCAGATACCATGAAAAAGTCAACCTTGACAGATACCGCGGAGCTCAACGGCAAAGCGATCGCGGTAGTCGAGATCCCGAAACTGGGGGAGGAGAAGGGGGGTGTGTCGGAGGATATAGCGCAACAACCCCTACCACCCGCGAAAGGGAAAACACGATCGCGCTCCCTTGTATTATTGATCCTAGGAATAGGAGCGATCACCGGGAGTCACTATGGTTATAATTATTGGCAATACGCGTCAAACCATCAAGAAACCGATAACGCGATCGTCGCGGGGCACATTTATCCCGTGAGTACGCGGATCAACGGCACCGTCGCGGAAGTGTTGGTTAAGGAAAATCAGATCGTGAAAAAAGGACAACTGCTGGTGAAACTCGATCCGCGTGACTATGAGATCAAAGTACAACAGGCGCAAGCCGCCCTAGAAACAGCCCGACGTCAAGCGGAAGCCGCCCACGCGAATATTGCTCTTTCTTCTGAAACCACAGACGCGAAAACCACTCAAGCCCAAGGTGATATCAGTAGCATGATGGCAGCCATCGCGACATCAGAAGCCTCCTTAAGAGAAGCACAAGCCGGGGTTAGTAACTCAGAAGCCTTAGTTACAGAGGCTCAAGCGGGTATTCCCCAAGCCCAAGCCAAGGTAACAGAGGCTCAAGCGGGTATCCCCCAAGCCCAAGCCAAGGTAACAGAGGCTCAATCCGCGATCGCGGGAGCTCAAGCCCAATTAGCCCAAGCCGACGCGAATTTAGAAAAGACTCAAGCCGATTATGCCCGTTATCAAGGTTTAGAAGCAGAAGGCGCGATCGCCCGTCAACAACTCGATAGCGCCAAAGCCGCGTACGAAGTCGCCCAAGCCCAAAAAAGATCCGCCCAAGAAGCCATCCAACAAGCCAAAGCGCGGTTATCCCAAGCCCAGCAAGGGGTTAACAGTGCTCAAGCCGAGTTAACCCAAGCCCAAGAAGGCGTTAAACAAGCCCAAGCCAAAGTCGCGCAAACCCAAGTCGGTGTTATCAGTGCTCAGGCGAGGGTATCCCAAGCCCAAGAAGGTGTTAAACAAGCCCAAGCCAAGTTAGAAGCCTCTAAGGGGGGATTGCAACAGGCGACAGCTACCAAAAATCAAACTACCATTAACCGCTCCCAATATGATGCCGCACAAAGCGCGATCGCCCAAGCCCAAGTCGCGTTAAAAGATGCCCAATTACAACTTTCTTACACCAATATCATCGCGGCTACTGATGGCAAAATTGGCAAAAAAAATGTAGAAATCGGGCAACGGATACAACCAGGCTCTCCCTTAATGGCAATAGTTGGTAATGACTTATGGGTAGTCGCCAATTTCAAAGAAACCCAATTAGAAAAAATGAAACCCGGCCAAAAAGTCGAGATAAAATTAGACGCGTTTCCCCATCAAACCTTTGAGGGAAAACTAGACAGTTTTTCTCCCGCGTCGGGGGCTCAATTTTCCCTTTTACCTCCTGATAATGCCACGGGCAATTTTACCAAAATTGTGCAACGAGTTCCCGTTAAAGTGTTTTTTAATTCCTTAAGTCTCCAAGGCTACGAATCACGCATTTCCCCTGGGATGTCAGCCATTGTTAACGTACAATTAAAATAATGGTGCGAAGGAAGAAGGAAGAAGGAAGAAGGAAGAGGGGAGAAGGAAGAGGGAAGAGGGAAGAAGGAAGAGGGAAGAGGGCAGAAGGCAGAAGGCAGAAGGCAGAAGGTGATAGGTGAAAAGCTTAAAATTGACATCTCTTTCACCTCAAACCTACTACCGAAAACCTAACATTGTTGTCGATAAAGGTAAGACAAATGCTCGTCACTAAAAAAGGGATTCCAGAAGAGCTACGCTATGGCATTTATTATGTCGTTTTTGGTTCCCTCGCGGGGGAAGACTATTTAGTTAAATATTATTTTTGGGAGGGACCTTATCCTTTCAAAATTGCACAGAAAAAACTTCAACAATTAAAGGATTATTACCAAAATGATCCGGGGTTTATTCTGATCAAATATCAGGGACCCGATTAAACAGTCTCACTTACCCATTTCACGATGAAAAATGGAATAACTCATCAGTAAAATCGGTGAAAATCGCCCAGTTATATTGATGTATTAAGTAATGAAACTTTAATAAAGTAGTGCAGGCTTCCAGCCTGCTTTCCAGCTTAAGGGGGAAACGAAAAAAACAAGACTCAAGTTATTTAATTTCCATTTTTAATCTCCCAGAAAAAGCATTTTCAAACAAGGAGATGACTCAAACATGAAATATACCCGTGTTATCATTAACCGTCATGGTGGTTTGGATGTCTTAAACGTAATAGAGGAAGAATTACGGGAACCCAAAAAGGGAGAAGTGCGAGTGAAAATCCTCACGGCTAGTGTCTCTTTTACCGATATTTTAATCCGAGAAGGGTTATATCCGGGTATCCCTAAAGTCCCCTTTACCCCTGGTTATGACATGGTGGGAATAGTCGAAAAGTTAGGGGAGAATGTCTCACAGTATCAGTTAGGAGATATGGTAGTTTCTCTAACCAAGATAGGGGGTTATGCTGAATTTATTTGTTTACCCGAAAACGCCTTAATTCCCGTACCAAGGGAACTCGATCCGATCGCGGTTTGTTCCCTTCCCTTAAGTTATGTAACGGCTTATCAACTATTACATCGAGTGGCAAAAGTTCCCCCAGAAAAACAGATTTTAATTCATGGTGCAGGGGGGGCAGTCGGGATCGCGTTACTACAATTAGGCAAGCTGTTAAAGTTAGAAATGTATGGTACCGCGTCCCTCGCCAAACATGAGGTTATCAGGAATAATGGCGGGATTCCTATTGATTATAAAAATCAAGATTTTGTTACCCAAATTCGACACTTAACGGGGGATGGAGTGGAGGTAGTTTTTGATGGCATTGGTGGCGATAATTTAATACGCTCTTATCACAGCCTACGGAAAGATGGAAAATTGGTAAGTTATGGCTTTTTTTCCGCTTTAACTGCCCCAAATTTCCGTTTTTTGCGGATCGGATTAACTTTGGCTCAAGTCTCTTTGTTGCAGTTAATTCCCGATGGCAAAAAGGCATATTTTTACTCTATCGAAAGTTTCAAAAATAATCATCCAGAATGGTTTATAGAGGATTTTACTACCTTACTAAATTTGCTGCAAGAAGGGAAAATAACACCCGCGATCGCGGAAATTTTACCCTTACGCGAAGTGCGCCATGCTCAAGAATTGTTAGAAAAAAAAGCCCTCAGTGGCAAAATCATTTTAAGGTGTCAAACCTAGAGAAATTAGGAACAAAAATTTAATAAAGTAGTGCAGGCTTCTAGCCTGCTTTCGGACCCAGAAACTACCAACCAAATAGTCAAGTTATTTAATTTCTATTCCTTATACATTGCCACCGAAAAATCAAAATCAGGATTAATATTATGTCAAGTCAAAAAGCCATTGATTTATCAGCGAGCGATCGCGTTCCCTTAAAAACCTGGATCGGGTTATTCGGAACCATTCTCGGTGCATTCATGGCGGTTTTAGACATTCAAATTACCAACGCGTCCCTCAAAGAAATTCAAGCCTCATTAGGGGCAACATTAGAAGAAGGATCATGGATATCCACCGCGTATCTAGTTGCTGAAATTATTGTGATTCCCATGACAGGATGGCTCTCACAAGTCTTTTCAATCCGACGATATATTCTAATTAATACAGCCTTATTTACCATTTTTTCCATGTCTTGTGCTTGGGCGTGGAATCTGCCATCAATGATTGTTTTTCGGGGATTACAAGGGTTTACCGGAGGTAGTTTAATCCCCATGACATTTACCTTTTTATTAACCAATTTACCCCCCAAAAAACAACCAATAGGAATGGCTTTATTTGCTATTACCGCGACATTTGCACCCTCAATCGGTCCCTCATTGGGAGGATGGTTAACAGAAAATTATGGTTGGCAATATATCTTTTATATTAACTTAGTACCGGGCTTATTATTATTATCCGCAGTTTGGTACGCGGTGGAACCTCAACCCTTAAAACTGCATTTATTAAAAGAAGGAGACTGGGGCGGTATTATCGCGATGGCACTGGGGTTGGGTTCACTACAAGTAGTATTAGAAGAAGGAAGTCGTAAAGATTGGTTTAATTCGGATTTCATTGTGCAATTAACTATTATTGCCACAATTTTTCTCACTTTATTTATAATAATAGAATTAACCCGAAAACATCCTTTTATTAATTTACGCTTATTAAAAAAAAGAAATTTTGGGTTATGTGCAATTATTAATATTTCAATGGGGATAGGCCTCTACGGTTCCATTTATATTTTACCCCTTTATTTAGCACAAATTCAAAATTATAACGCGATGCAAATTGGTCAAGTATTAATGTGGGTAGGTTTTCCACAATTATTGATTATTCCCTTCGTGCCTAAATTAATGCAAAAAATTGATATGCGATTGATTATAGCAGTGGGAGTGAGTTTATTTGCGACAAGTTGTTTTATGAATGCAGGAATGAGCCATGATACGGGATTAGATCAGTTAAGATTATCACAATTAGTACGGGCAATGGGACAACCTTTAATTATGGTTCCTCTCTCGACAATTGCCACCGCGGGGATGGCAAAACAAGACGCGGGATCGGCATCGGGTTTATTTAATATGATGCGAAATTTAGGGGGTTCCCTTGGCATTGCTATTTTAGCAACATTAGTCACACAAAGAGAACAATTTCACTCGAATCGTTTGGGGGAATTTGTGTCTTCTTATAATTCTCTCACTCAGGAAAGACTTGATACTTTAACTCAAGTTTTTATCAGTAAGGGAATTGATATTGTTACCGCGCAAAATCAGGCGATCGCGACTTTAGATAAAATCGTGCGTCGAGAAGCTTATGTGATGGCATTTAACGATTGTTTTTATTTTATTGGTATGGCATTATTATTAAGTGGACTTGCCATTATCTTCTTAAAAAAAGTCCAACCCGGTGCAGGGGGAGCAGCCCATTAACCGCGATCCATCCGCCCGCCCAGGGACTTAAGTCCCTGTCTAATAGCTAAAGTCCTCTGAAGAGGACTAAGAAAAAAATTGTTAAATATTAGACTTGTTGCGAAATAAGCTGAAACGCTTATAATACCGTTGACTATGAATCAGGGTTTGAATGAATTTCGCTCATATATCTATTTAGTCCTCTTTAGAGGACTTTGGCTTTTAGGCAGGGGTTTTAACCCCTGACTGACTAAGAGTTTGACGTTAAGTTGACACCAATGCCACCGGGGATTGCCCCGACAAGATTTCACAATTCATTGAGACGCGATATATTGGCATTATTAATCAAAATAACTTTGCCAAGTCTTGACAAATTCTATGGCTTCTGGAGTTCCTTCTAGGGGAAAATTCTCCAAAAAATCCTTATCTGTGTTGACATTATAAGGTCCTTCTTTTAATTCTAACATAACTGTATCAGGTGCCAAAGCAACAAGGGTATGAATAGTGCCTTCAGGAATTTCGATCGCGTGAACTTCTCCCGTTGCACTCAGGAGTTCTTTTTGTAAAATTTCCCCCTGATCATTCATAATAATAAGACCAAGTTGCCCTTGGATTACTAAAAAGAACTCAAAACCATTAATATTAGGAGGACGACGATGGCGATGGGGGCGCACATAGGTCCCCGGTTGTAAAACATTGACAAAGCGCTGCACTTTCTCTTCTAATTCGTGAAAGTTGTAGTTTTGACGGCGACGGGGGCTGCGACGGGACTCTTCTACAATTTCCCCGATTAACTTCTGAGTTAAGCGTTTCATAGGTGGCGATGGCAGAAATGTTCTCTTGATAGTAGAATATTGACTAACAATTTGCTACTATTAAGTATAGCCCGATCGCGCTCTCTGAGTAAAAAAAATTAACCTTTTTATTATGAAAACGACAATGGCTCGACCAAAGATTTTATCACAATGGTGTTCATTTGTTCTTTCGACGATGTTACTGTCTGGGGGAACCGCCCTTGGGGCCGATCCTCAACCCCTTAACCAAGGAGCCCCCGATCTCCAACAAATGCAACTTCAGAAAGAAATTCGCGATCGGGTGGAAGAAGAAGTTGATTTGGCGTTTCGTCGCAGTACAACGTTTTTAAATGTTTTTATTATCGTCTTAACTCTTTTTCCGACAACCGCCGCGATCGCGGTGTGGATTTTTCTCGGCAAATTAGCGAGACAAACGGTAATTTCTCAACAAGAAATTGATAGTATTCGTTATGATACAATTTCTCAATTAAAACGGATTATTGGGGAATCGCAAATGATTTTAGAAGCCCTGAGAGAAGAAAGTAAAATAGCCGAACAACAAACACAACTCCTTCATTCGGAAATGGAACAATCGTCGCCGCACCCTGGGGAAAATCACTCTCAAAATAACAGTACAGATGGCAGGATAAATCACAACGCAATTCTGGCGGCGGATTATAGTAAACAAGGTGATAATTTCTTTTTTGAAGGTCGTTATGAAGAAGCGATAAATGCTTATAATGAATCAATAAGACTAGAACCAAATGGGGCTGATGTTTGGAATAATCGTGGGGTAGTGTTAACTCGATTACAACGCTATGATCCCGCCATTGCTTCTTACGATCGCGCCTTACAAATCTTACCCAATTATGGAGATGCTTGGAATAATCGTGGGGTAACTTTATTAGAATTACAACGCTATGAAGACGCGATCGACTCTTATGATCATGCCATTCAAGTCAAACCCGATTATGCCGACGCGTGGAATAACAGAGGAGTGGCTTTTGCCAGATTACAAAATTTTGAAGAGGCGATATTATCTTATAATGAAGCACTCCGTATTAAAAATGATTATCTGGATGCTTGGAATAATCGCGGCCATGCTTTGGCTAAATTAAAAAAACTTGATGCCGCGATTGATTGTTATAATCAAGCCGTAAAAATTCGCCCAGATTTTCACCGTGCTTGGTATAATAAAGCTCGCTGTTATGCCTTACAAGGAAAAATCGAATTTGCCATCGAAAGTTTAGAACACGCGATTAATTTGAATCCAACTCAATGTGTAGAATTAGCGAAAAATGACCCAGATTTTGACCGTCTGCGTCAGCATGATGTCTTTAAGAAATTAATCGGAGAAACCCATAATTTATCATCTCAACGTAAATCAGCATAATATCTCTTTGGGGATTACCAAAAAGAGGGAACTTGGGCGATAAGGTGCTGTCTATATAGACATCTCCCCAAAACCACAGGCAGGGTTAGCCTACCCTACAGAAGTTTTTGGAGAAGTCTCATGTAGTAAAATTTATTGAGCTGAAAAAACGATAAACTTTTTCGGTGATCGGATAATCTTAAGTAATAATCATGGAGTATTTTGTGAATTTAGAATCGGTAAATTTTTTAGTCAATAACGCGAATACCTTTAAGCTAAAAGGGCAATTAGAGCAAGCAATAGAATCTTATAAACAAGCTTTAAGCCTTCAGGCAAATGATCCTGAGATTTACCATAAATTGGCACAGGTTTATGTATTAAAAGGTTCCTTTGATACCGCGATCGCGTGCTGTCAAGATGCTCTAAAAATTAATCCTAATTTAGCCCCAGCCTATTTAACAATGGGCAACGCGTTCCAATTTAAAAATGAACTGAATAGCGCGATAAATACTTATAAATGTGCTTTAGAAATACAACCTAAATCAGCGGAAGCCTTGGCTAATTTAGCCAGTGTTTATTATCAATTATCTCAAATTGAATCAGCGAGAAAACATTATCAAAAAGCCCTAGAAATTAATCCAAATTTGCCTTCAGTTTATTTTATGTTGGGTAATGTTTGGACAGAAGAAGGACAATTACAAGAAGCGATCGCGTGTTATGAAAAATCATTAATGTTAAAACCCAATGATGGGAGAGTGCATTTCAAATTAGCCCTAGTGTTAGCAAAATTAGAACGGATTGAAGAAGCGATCATCAGTGCTCAAAGAGCATTACAATTAGAACCG
The DNA here is from genome assembly GCA_041172365.1 of Cyanobacteriota bacterium. Taxonomy (GTDB): domain Bacteria; phylum Cyanobacteriota; class Cyanobacteriia; order Cyanobacteriales; family Microcoleaceae; genus JBEDKD01. Next base: position 11,189 of record JBEDKD010000165.1, read on the forward strand.
AACGATGCCGAAATAGCAAAAAATTTAAAACAGTTAAGAGTCTTTAAAACAGAAAAAAAGACACGAGAAAGTGATATTATTTCTCAAGAATATGGCTTACAACCAGAACAATTACACTTACAAAAAGTATTTGACGAGGGAAAATTAAATATTAAATTTACCAGTGATAATCTGGAATCATTACCCCCTATTACTCCCTTTAATTTTGTTACAGAAGAACAACAAGCCACGGTAGAAAGTGTTGTTGAAGAATACCGAAAAAATGCAGAATATTCTTTAAAACAAGGAAATACTCAAGACGCGATCGTTGCTTGTCAACAAGCCTTAAAACTGAAACCAGATTTTGTCATGGCCTACATGATTTTAGGCAACGCGTTTTACAACCAGGGGAAAATAGAGTCAGCCCTTCGTGCTTATTCCCAAGCCTTAGAAATTCAGCCCAATTTTGCCGAAATACAAGCAAATTTAGGCAGTATGTATTTTAAATTAGGACAACTGGATACCGCGATTCAATATTACCAAAAAGCCCTGGAGCTTAATCCTAAATTAGCCGGAGCTTACTGGAATTTAGGCAAAGTTTATCAGCAACAAGGGAAACGAGAAGAAGCACTATTTTATTTCCAAAAGACAACGGAATTAAATTCTCAATTCGGGGATGCGAATTTTCATTTTACATTAGGAAATAATCTGTTTTCCCAGGGAAAACCGGAGGAGGCAATTTCCTCTTATGAAAGAGCGATCGCGCTCAATCCCAATTGGGCAGAAGCCCACGCGAATTTAGGAAGTGCTAAATCGAATTTAGGGAAATGGGAAGACGCGATGAATTATTTTAAACGAGCCCTGGCACTCAAGCCCGAATTACGAACCCTTCATTTTAATTTAGGAAATTCCTTATTAGTTCAAACTCGTTAGTCCGAAGCCATTACTCATTATCAAGAAGCCCTAAAAGTCAACCCAGAATGGGCGGATGCTTATGCTAATTTAGGGAACGCGCTCTCAATGACAGGCGAACTTCAAGAAGCTATTGAACATTATCAAAAAGCCCTAAATATTAAACCAGATTGGGCAGAAGTCCATTGTCGCATTGGACATATTCAAAAACATGATCAACCCGGAGACGCGATTATTAACTTTGAGAAAGCCATTCAACTGAAACCAGACTTCAGCGAAGCTTATCAACAATTATCAGATTTACTCAGTCATTCCTCAAACCTCGCGGGGGCGAGAAAAGTCGCGGATCAATATTGTCAAAATTGTGGCGATAAACACCCGATTTTAACCGCGACTTCTTATGTATTTTCTTATCTGCAATCTGGTTTAACTCAAGAAGCCTTAGCGAAACTAATTGAAGTCGAAAAATATTGCTATAGCAACCTGAAAAACTTAGAAGTATTTGAATTAAAACTTCTTTATGAAATCTTCATTTTTGCCATTTCTCATCTCCGTGATGATTTAGAAGGAAATGCCAAATTTTACCACTTTCTCGCCCAAGAATATTACGAAAGAGCCGTACCCAAACGGGAGATAAATCTCGTGCCGAAATCAAGTTATACCCGTGACAGAGAATTAAGAATCGGATTTGTTTCTAAACATTTTCGCCGTCACTCCGTTGGCTGGTGTAGTGAAGCCTTAATCAAAGAATTAAGTAACCTCACGCCATATCTCAATCTCTATGTGACAGGGAAAATCAATACCGATGAAGTAACGGCTCGTTTTCAACAAATCGCGGGCAAAATGTACTGGCCAGAAAAATATCCTAATGGGTTTGCCGACGCGGGAGAAATTCTCTCAGAAATATGTAAAGATAATCTCGATATTCTCATTGATTTAGATTCAATGACAGTACCGACTAATGTTGATATCCTTTATCAACATCCCGCCACCATTTGTGTTTCTTGGTTAGGATTTGATGCTCCCTATATGTCAGATAAAAATTACTTTTTATGTGATCAGTGGACTCATCCCCAGGGCCGAGAAAAACATTATCTGGAACAATTAATTAGACTCCCTCATGGCTCCGTGGCTCTTGAGCCTTTAAAAAGTCGTCCTGTGGATAGAAACGCGGTGAGACAAAATTTAGGAATTGGCCTTGATCAAATGACCTATTTATGTGTTGCCCCAGGCAGAAAAACTAACCCAGAAATGCTGCGAGCACAAATTAAAATTCTCAAGGAAGTTCCTGATAGTGTATTGATTCGCAAGGGGCAAGGGGATGCAATTGTGATTAAAGAAACTTATCTTAAAGAATGTGAATCTCAAGGGGTAGATCCTAATCGAATTAAGTTTCTAGGGCAAACGAAAACAGAGGAAGAACATCGAGGGATTTATTATGTGGCTGATGTGATGTTAGATTCTTATCCTTATAATGGAGGCACTCATAATTTAGAAGCTTTATCGGCTAATTTACCCGTGGTAACTCTCGTCGGAAATCAGTATCTTTCACGGATGGGTTATGCTTTTTTAAATAGTGTTAATCTGGAGTTAGGAATTGCTTGGAATTGGGAAGAATATACCGAATGGGGAATTAAATTAGGTCAAAACTTTGCCTTAAGAAATTCCATTCGTCAACATTTAATTCAAGGGCAACAACCGGAGTCCCTTGCCCCTTTATGGAATCCGAAACAATTAGCAAAGGATATGTATCGCGTTTTCCAAGAACTTTTAATTAAAGCTGTCTAGTCTGAATGAGTTCTAAAATTAACCTAGGGGCAATCTCCCCGTGTTGCCCCCCCGTAGTTGCTCCCCGTGGTTGCCTGAAGGGTGGAGGGTTGGCACAAAGACACTACCCCTAGAAATATGAATGATTTAGACCACGATATCTGCCGGTTTTCTGCTATAATGATAAACGAATTCTTTAGTTTTTTCAGGGGATGTGAAAATGCTACTAATTAAAGATATTGTTCAGCACGCGTTGAAAACAGGGAATCTGACTCAGGAAGCCGAAACGGAACTACAAAATTATTTGACCCAAAAATACACTTTGGAAGAGCTTAATGCTGTTATGATGTTGCGTTTTGCCACGACAACTGGTTATGTTAAGGAAACATCTCATTCATTTTGCGCTGACTCCTAAATAACTTAAGCCCCCAATAATTTTAGTCTGGATATTATTCTTAAGAGGGGGAACACCAGAGGCAAAATACGGCTAATTGACAATGGAATGAGGATGTCTTACAATGTGTTTATACAATATCTTAGAGAAAAGTAAAGGTTTGGGGAAATAGGGAAATATCTTTCTCAAAACTTTTACTATCTCAACTCACATTAAATATTAATAAAAAGATGCAGTCGGGACATAATTATTTACCACAAGGGTATCAACAAGACGCGGGATTATTAGAAGACACGATCGCGTGTTCGGAAAAAGTCTTATCAAGGGAATCCTCTTATCCCGAAGAGCTCCTGAAACTCGCGGAAATTTATTATCTCCAAAAGCAGTGGGAAGACGCGATCACGACTTGTTATAAAATAATTTTATGGCAACCGAATCATGCCCAAACCTATAAACTTTTAGGGAATAGTTTACAGTCTCAGGGCAAACTCGACGAGGCAATTCGCTCCTATAATAAAGCCTTACAAATTGATCCAAATTTTGTGGAAGTAATGGTCAATTTAGGGAGTGTTTTCTATAAAAAAGGTGAAGTAGAAACCGCGATAGACTTATACCAAAACGCGATTAAACTTCAACCTGATTTTGGTGCTATTTATTGGAATTTAGGGAAGATTTTACAAGAAAAAGGTGATCTTGAGCAAGCTTTTAGTTATTTGCAAAAAGCGGTACAACTGCAACCCGATCTTCCGGGGATTAATTCCCATTTAATCCAAGCTTATGCTTATCAGAAAGAAGGAAAACTCGATGACGCGATCTCACAGTATCAACACGCGATCGCGTTATCTCCCGATGATGTCACCGCGTATCTCTGTTTAGGCTCCGTTTATCTTCAACAGGGAGAATTAGAAAACGCGATCGGGAATTTTCAAACCGCGATTCAGGTACAACCTCATCATGCCGAAGCGCATAAGAGTTTAGGATTAGCCATTTTACAAAAAGGGAAAATTGAAGATAAATTTAATCTGGAATTATTAGAAAAAGCCATAAAAAGTTTTTTAGTCGCCCTGGAAATTAAACCTAATTTAAACGATGCCTATCGGGGTTGTTTTGAAAGTTTAGCCCATTTATGGAGGCACAATTTTGATCGAGCAAGTATTTGGTTAGAGCAGTATAGTCATTTATGCGAAAAAAATGGCAATATCAGCGGGAAAATTGCCTTAATCAGTAGTCATTTACAAGCCGGAAACTACGCGATCGCGCAAGAAACATTTTTAGACTTAGAAAAAAGCTTATTAGAAAATTTGAGTCAATTAACCATTCCTGAAATCGAAGCCCTGTACTTTCATTTATTATTTAATCTTCCCCACTTACGCGATAATCTTACCTTAAATAGCCAACTTTTTCGAGAAATTGGCAAACAATACAGAGAGCAATGTGCTATTAACATCCGTCAAATTTCCCCGAAAACACTGCATCCCCAGTCAAATATTCCATTAAAAATCGGTTTTCTCTCTCCACATTTTCGCCGTCATTCAGTCGGTTGGTGTAGTTATGATGTCATAGGAGAATTGTCAAAAATAACGCCAGAGATTTATTGTTATGTCACAGGTTTCCTAAAAGCCGATGATCTGACAAAAAAAATTAAAACCATTGCCAAAAAGTTTTATGCTCCCGAAACTAATGTTAACGAGCGCGATTCCGAAATAATTATTAAGGAAATTATCCAAGATAAAATAGACATTTTAATTGATTTAGATTCGATTACCGTTGCCACAAATATAGAAATTATCCAGGCAAAACCCGCACCCGTTTGTATATCTTGGTTAGGGTTTGACGCGCCCTTTATTTCCGAGAAAAAGAATTATTTTATCGGAGATGATTCCACACATCCAGTAGGAACCGAAAAACTTTATACTGAAAAAGTAATTATTGCGCCGGATTCTTTCATCGCGGTTTCAGGATTTTCCACACTTCCTATTTCCGAAAATGACTTAAGAAAATCTCATCGCATCGGCTTAAATCAAATAGTTTATTTATCTGTAGCATCAGGGCGTAAATTAAACCCGGACTTGATTAATGCTCAAATAAAAATATTAAAAAAAGTTCCCGATAGTGTATTATTATATAAGGGATTACAGGGCGATCGCGCGCTAATCTATAAAAGATATCAAGAAGAATGTGTAACACAAGGAGTAAGTTTTCATCGGGTAAAATTTCTGGACTTTAGCCCAACAGAAGAAAACCACAGACTTAGTTATATTTTCGCCGATATCATGTTAGATTCTTATCCCTATAATGGTGGAACCCATAGCCTAGAAGCCCTATGGTTTGAAACACCTATTGTCACGCGAGTAGGTGAACAATATTTATCAAGGATGGGGTATTCTTTTTTAAAGAATTTAGGAATTAATACAGGAATTGCCCAAAGTTGGGAAGAATACATAGAATGGGGAGTAAAACTAGGAAAAGATGAAAACTTAAGAAAGGAAATCAAAGAAAAATTAAGAAAAGCCAAAGAGAAGGAAACATTAGCTCCTTTATGGAATCCGCAAAAATTAGCAGAGGATTTATATTCTTTATTTTTGATGGTTTTAGCCCAACAAAATAGACTTATTATGGCAGATAGAGATTTATTAATTTAACTTGAGGAGGTTGTGCGATGAGTGAAATTAATCAGGAGCAAAAGCATCCCCAGTATCAGAAAGATCGGAAAGTAGTAGATGAATTATTAATGGTGAGAGAAAACCCCTCGGATTTGAATTTAGGGGAATTTGCCCGTTTAAAAATTCGTTATCGGGGCTTTCCGGGCGCGAGGGATATTCAAAGAGATTTAGAAATTGTGTTAGGAAGATGGGGGTTAACAGAGGAAATGCTTTATGAAAAAACTCGCGCTCTTCACGCGTCGGGGCAAGTTTATAAACCGAAAAAACTGGAAGAAGAAGACTGGATTTAATATTTTATCGGGACTTATCTCATGTTTGGATAAACAAACATCATTAGTCATCCACAATTTCCCTCGCCAACCCCTTTCCCACCCTGGGCTGTTTCATTCTTCCATAACCCGTCAGGGACTGAAGTCCCTGTCTAATAGCAAAAGTCGGTTAAAACCGACTGAAACACTAAGGGGAGAGGGACTGGAAAACCCTATTTCTTCCTGGCTCTTCCCTCTTCCTTCTTCCTTCTTCCTTCTTCCCTCTTCCTTCTTCCCTCTTCCTTCTTCCTTATTTTATTTTAAGCGTTGTTGCTCACTACGATCGCGTAAAAAGACACCCATAATCGCGATACTACTAGAGATAACCATGAGAATAACACTTAAGGCATTAATATCAGGTTTAACCCCAGTGCGAATGCGACTAAAAATTTCCATTGGTAGAGTAGTAGCACCACTTCCCGAAGTAAAACTCGCGATCAAAAAATCATCCATACTTAAGACAAAAGCCAGAAGACATCCAGAGACAATACCGGGCATTAATTGAGGAAGTAAGACTTGTAAAAAAGCCTGTACCGGAGTCGCGCCTAAATCTAAAGCCGCTTCTTCTAAATGGGGGTTTAAATCCGCTAATCTGGTGGAAACTACTAAACCTACATAGGCTAAACAAAAAACAATATGTGCCGCGATAATGGTCCATAAACTGAGGGGAATAGCCACCGCGGCCAAAAAAACTAGGGTAGAAACCGCGATCGCGATATCAGGAATAATTAAAGGTAAATAGGAAATCCCTAAATATAAATTTTTCCCCGGAAAGCGATATTTGGCTAAACCTACCGCCATGAATGTACCGAAAATCGCGGAAACTCCCACGGCACAAAAGGCAACAGTTACACTATTTCGTAAAGCCGTTAAAATGCGTGTATCACGAAATAATTTGATATACCAATCAAGGGTAAATCCTTCCCAACCCGCGCTAAATTTTGATTGATTAAAGCTATAAAAGGTAAGGACAATAATCGGCAGGTACATGAAAATAAACATCAAAATGGCAAAAATAACCATCCACGAAACTTGAAGTTTCTGTTTATTTAACACGGGGATTTCCTCCTCTGGCATTTCCATCATAAATTTTTGTAAAGAATTAGTGATTAGGCATTGGGGATTAGAGACTAGGGACTAGGGAAAGGCAAGAAATTAGGATTTTTCAGGGAAGCCATAAGTGATGGGGGTTAAATCCCTATCCCAAATTCCATCCCCATCTCCCCCATCACCCATCCCCAATCACCATTAAATAGCCTTACGATCGCCATATTTCAGTAAAAGCGCGATCGCGACACTCACCATTAAAATTAAAACCATACTAAAGGCTGAACCGAGCCCCCAATTTTGAGTCGCGCCTAAAAATTGATTATAAATTAAACGCGCAACCGTCATACTAGACGCGCCCCCTAATAATTCCGGGTCAACAAAATCCCCTAAACTACTAATAAATACTAACAAAGAACCCGCGGCAATACCGGGTAAAGTTTGAGGGACAGTAATTTTCACAAAAGTTTCCACAGGATTTGCTCCTAAATCCGCGGAAGCTTCTAATAAGCGTTTATCTAATTTTTCTAAAGAGGAATAAAGAATCGTAACAATGTAGGGTAAATAACTGTAACTCATCCCTATTAATACCGCTTGACTTTGGTTTAAAATTTCCAAAGGGGGTAAATGAAACGCGGTTAAAAATGAGTTTAAAACACCCGTTGGTCTTAAAATTGTAATCCACGCGTAGGAACGTAATAAAGATGAAGTCCAAAGGGGCAAAACAAAGCCTAATAAAACTAAATTGCGCCAACGTTTCGGTACTTCTAACGCGATCCAATAAGCCACGGGAAAGCCTAATAATAAACAGAGGATCGTTGTGCCAAAAGCAAAAAACAGCGATCGCGCCATCACTTGCAAATTTAGAGGTTCAAAAACCCGTATAAAATTGGCAAAACCCGAAGGAATAACAAGATCACCAGGGCGAATATTAGGAACTAAACTCAGTTCAACAATAACAAGCGTCGGGAGCACAAGTAATAATAATAACCACAGTCCTGAGGGACCGAGTAATATCAAGGGGCCTAGTAATTTTGACCCTAATTGTTTTAGTCCCGTCTGAGAGAAAAAAGGAGGAGAAGTTGAATTTTTCGTTGAGACAGTCATAAGCTAACAAAGGAAGTCAAATATGGGGTGGGTAAGGTCCTTTATCTAAGGGTAAACCAATATTAACCCAGTATTAAGACCTTACCCACAGGTGAGTCTTTATTGATGACTCATCCTAATAGAGCTGAAGTAATCAACTTTACGCGGACTGAATATTGGACGCTTGCTTGCCTTTGGGACCCTGTGTGATCTCAAAGCTAACACGCTGCCCCTCTTTGAGAGTCTTGAAGGCTGGCATATTGATCGCGGAGAAGTGGGCGAACAAATCTTCACCACCGTCATCGGGGGAAATGAAACCAAAACCCTTAGAGTCATTGAACCATTTGACTGTACCAGTTGCCATTTTTAAATTTCTTGCTTGACATTAGCTTCATTATCACTCTTTTTTGTCAATAATGATAGTAGTCACCGAATCTACTTATGCAGAAGTTAATTTTGTCGAGTATTTTTCATAAACTTCTCCAAATTCTCCCACTGGGGCAATACTTTCACATTTTTTCCGTTTTTCTGCGGGCGGAAATAATGTCTTATTCTCGCGTATTTTTGTGGGTAACGCTTTTTATCTAAGGGTAAATCAATATTAACCTAGTATTGCAGCATTACCCACGCGTGAGTCTTTATTGATGACTCATCGTCATAGAGCTAAAGTAATCAACCCTACGCGGACTGAATATTGGACGCTTGCTTGCCTTTAGGACCCCGTGTGATCTCAAAGCTAACACGCTGCCCCTCTTTGAGAGTCTTGAAGCCTGAGATATTGATCGCGGAGAAGTGGGCGAATACGTCTTCACCACCGTCATCAGGGGTAATGAAACCAAAACCCTTAGAGTCATTGAACCATTTGACTATACCAGTTGCCATTTTTAAATTTCTTGCACGACATTACCCTCATTATAACTCTTTTTTGTCGATAAGGATAGTAGCCCCGGACTCTACTTATGCAGAAGTTAATTTTGTCCAGTATTTTTCATAAACTTCTCCAAATTCTCCCACAGGGGCTATACTTTCACATTTTTTCAGCATTTCTTCGGGCGGAAATAATGTCTCATTCTCGCGGACTTTTGCGGGTAATAATTTAAACGCTCCCTGACTCGCGGTAGCAAAACTAATTCTTTCACTCACTTGCGCGGCGACTTCTGGCTGCATCATAAAATTTAACCATTTATAGGCCCCTTCGGGGTTGGGTGCTGTTTTAGGAATTACCATTGTGTCTGTCCAAAATGATGTACCACTTTGGGGTAAAACATAGGGAAAACCCTCATGCTCTTTGGCAATTTCACTGGCATCCGATGAATAACACATCGCGATCGTTAAATCTCCTGCTAATATTTGCGATCTCCACGCGTCATTGGTAAAGGACGTGATCGCGGGTTTTAATTCTTTTAATTTTTCATAGGCTTTTTCCACCTCTTCTTCTTTATTTGAATTAAGGGAAAATCCTTCCATGCGTAACACCGCACCAAAGACTTCTCGTGGATCATTGAGTAAAGACAGTTTCCGCTTTAAATCCTTTTGATTTTTCCATAAATAATCCCAATCTTTCGGTTCTTCTTTCAACTTTTTACTATTATAAATTAAGCCCGTTGTTCCCCAACTTAAGGGCGCACTATGACGATTTTGGGGATCATAGGGAGGATTTTGAAAGCGTTCCATCACATCATCAATCCCTGGTAACAAAGCGCGATCGAGTTCCATTAATAACCCTAACTCAACCATTTTTGTTACCATATAATCCGAAGGATAAAGGACACTATAATTTTGTCCTCCACCCGCTTGATAACGGGCTAACATTTCCTCATTCGATTCAAAAACATCGGCCGTAATTTTAATCCCGGTTTCATCCGTAAATCGTTTTAATAAAGACTCATCCGTATAGGAACCACTGGTAAAAATATACAATTCATTACTAACTGTTTCACGGGAATTAGAACTCACTTTCGCTAATCTCCACCCACAATTAGAAAGGGTAAACCCCGATAACGCGGCCGCGGATAATGTTAGAAAACGCCGTCGCGTTGTCGTCAACTTTTGTCTCGATCTCATACCCTGATTATGCACTGGTTAACTTCGTCCAATATTGTTCATAAACAGCACTAAATTCTCCGACAGGGGCTATTCCTTCACATTGAGAAAGAAGATACTCTGGCGGAAATAATATTTCATTCTCTCTTACTTCCGATGTTAATAAATTTAAGGCATCTTCCGAAGGAGTCGCAAAACTTAATCGTTCCACTAAAGACGCCGCGACATCCGGTTGTAACATAAAATCTATCCATTGATACGCGGCTTCGGGATTAGGCGCGCTTTTCGGAATGACTAAAGTGTCTGTCCAAATGGATGCACCACTTTTGGGTAGGACATATTTTAATTTATCATTTTCATCAATTACTTCATTAGCATCGGCCGAATAACACATCGCGATTTTCAAGTCTCCTGTTAACATTTGAGGCCGCCAGGAGTCCGTGGTAAAAGCCGCGATCGCGGGTTTTAATTGGGCTAATTTTTCATAAGCTTCTTTCACTTCTTTGGGGTTAGCTGTATTTAAAGAATAACCCAAGGAGCGTAAAGTTGCCCCCATCACCTCACGAACATCATTCATTAGCGTCATGCGTTTCGCTAATTCGTCTTGATGAGTCCATAAATAATCCCAATCTTCCGGTTCATCCTTGAGTAATTCAGGATTATAAATTAATCCCGTGGTCCCCCAACTCACCGGAACACTATAACGATTATCAGGATCATAAACCGGACTTTGGAATTGTTTTCTTAAGCGAGAAATTCCACCAATGCGAGAGTGATCTAATTCGGTTAATAAACCCAATTCTCGCATTTGTACCACCATATAATCCGAGGGATAAATGACACTATAGGCTCCGCCCCCTCCCGCTTCAAAACGGGCTAACATCGCTTCATTAGAATCAAAAACATCCGCGACAATACGAATCCCGGTTTTTTTCTGAAAACGTTTTAGTAAATCATCATCGGTATAACCTGCCCAAGTATAGATATATAAGACATCAGACGCGGCATTGGCGACTGGGGTTGTTTGCACATCCCCCAAACGCCAACCACAACTAGAAAGGGTTATTCCTGAGAGCGCGATCGCGCTGGTTTTCAGAAATTGCCGTCGTGTGATATCTGTAGATTTTGTCCTGTGATTTTCTAATTTCGTCGGAGGCACAGTAGATTTTTAATGTGAAAAGGAAGAAGGAAGGAAGAAGGAAGAAGGAAGAGGGAAGAAGGAAGAAAGTTAATAAATTTTTTGCCTTCTTTGTGACTACCTTGTTTCGCTTAAAGTGAGACAATCAGTTGTGCCCCAATAAGCATAAATTGGTGTATGGGGATCGGGGAATGAGCCGCCAGTATTCGGTTGACGTACCGTCATCAGATCACCACTCGATAATTCCACCACATAATGAACATGAGTACCTAAATACATCACATTTTTCAGTCGTCCTTCAAAACAATTCACCGAAACTTCCGGGGGATAAAGATTCAGATAAACCTTTTCAGGACGGACACTCACAACCACAGCATCACCGGTCCCACCACTCCACATATCTGACTGTTGGACAATAATTTTTAAGCCCCTCTTAGTACGGACAATAACAGAGGCCTGATCGATCTCCTCCACCCGTCCCGAAAATAAATTAGTATCACCAATAAAATCCGCGACAAAAGCCGTCGCGGGACACTCATAAATTTCTTCAGGAGTGCCAATTTGTTCAATGCGGCCTTCGTGCATCACCGCGATCCGATCAGAAAGACTCATCGCCTCCTCTTGATCGTGAGTCACCATAATAAATGTTAAACCCAAATCCTGATGTAAACTGGATAACTCCATTTGCATCTGTTTGCGTAATTTTAAATCCAGAGCGCCTAGAGGTTCATCCAACAATAATACCGCGGGACGATTGACCAAAGCCCGGGCTAACGCGACTCGTTGTTGTTGGCCCCCTGATAATTGATTCGGATAGCGATTGGTAAAAGACTCCATTTTCACTAAGGCTAAGGATTCTCGTACGCGATCGTCAATTTCCGACTTCCCTAGACGTTTAATGCGAAGGCCAAACGCGATATTTTCCCATACAGTCAGATGGCCAAAGAGCGCGTAACTTTGAAACACCGTATTCACCGGACGGCGATAGGGGGGCATTTGGTTCATCGACTGGCCCCGAATTATCACCTCTCCGGCGGAAGGGATTTCAAAACCCGCGATCAGACGCAGAGTAGTGGTTTTGCCACAACCAGAGGGGCCGAGAATACTAAAAAATTCACCTCTTTGAATATTGAGGTCCACTCCACGCACCGCGGTTTCCCCGTTAAACACCTTAAAAACTTTATGGAGTTCAACGTCAAGTTGGGTTTCCGTTGCTGTGGTTCCTTGGTTAAGTGCAGTTTGAAACATAATCGCCCCTTTGCTGAGGGTAATGCACGCGGATGTCTTACTAATTGTAAGCTTTTTTGAATTTTATGCCAGACTTGCACCAATTATCTCAACTTTCTCCTGATTCTGCCAGAAAATTTGACCCCTAGTGGCCTGGGGCATAGGTTCACGGAAAAGAAAAGAGCCACCCGATCGCGCCTGAAATCTCGCTGAAATACCCACGACTCTCATACCAATTTGGGTAGGGACACGGCAGTGCCGTTTCCAGGGACACGGCACTGCCGTTTCCCTACTGGATGGGAATCTCAATCTGGAACTCTGTACCCACTCCCACTGTAGAATGACAGGTTAATTTACCGTGATGTTTTTTGACAATGGCATAACTAACCGCTAACCCTAAACCCGTCCCTTTCCCAACAGGTTTTGTCGTAAAAAATGGGTCAAATATTCGTTCTTGAATATGAGGGGGAATCCCCACACCATTATCGGCGAACGATATCCGCACCTGATTATTTTCTCTCACTTCAGTGCGAATCATAAGTTGGGGATTTTTCACTAACTTACTAGAGTCTTTGAGAGCATCAATAGCATTAGTGATTAGACTCAGAAACACTTGATTGAGTTGACTAGCATAACAGGTGACATTCGGCAGATTCCCATAGTCTTTAATAACTTGTATTTCTGGTTGATTACCATTACCTTTGAAGCGTTTTTGCAAAATCAGTAAAGTGCTGTCAATTCCGTGATGTAAGTCTACCGCTTTCATCTCGGATTCATCTAAGCGGGAAAAGTTCCGCAAACTCAGGATTATTTGGCTAATGCGATCGCTCCCCGCTTTCATTGATTCCAGAATTTTAGTTAAATCCTCCCAGATAAATTCTAATTCTATCTCTTCAATTTTGGCTTGAATTACCGCACTGGCTTCAGGATATTCCTGCTGATAAAGGCTGAGTAAACTCAGCAAATTTTTCACATAAATTTCCGTATGAGTAAGATTACCAATAATAAAAGTAACCGGATTATTAATTTCGTGAGCTATCCCCGATACAAGTTGACCTAGAGATGACATTTTCTCGCTCTGAATTAATTGTGCTTGGGTACTTTTTAAATTTTTCAAAGTTTTCTCTAAATCTTGGGCTTTTTGGTTTAAATCTTCAGTTTTTCGCGCGACTTCTGCTTCTAAATTGTGGGAATAGTTATCTATTTTTTGATACAAACGGGCATTTTCTAAAGAGATCGCGGCTTGAGCGGTAAGCAGTTGCAGAGTTTCGACACGATCGCGGGTAAAAGCGCCCTCGGTTAGATTATTTTCTAAATACAAAATACCGATGACTTCTCCTTGCTTGCTAATGGGAGTACACAAAACCGATTTGGGTTGATGGGTAATGATGTAAGAATCCCCCGCAAATTGATTGCCACTACTCAAGTTATCAAAAACCCCTAACTCTTGACTTCGTGCTACAGAATAAATCAAACTTTGAGGTAAGTCTTGACATTGCTCTAAGGGGATTTCTAAAACTTCTGTCTGCTCTTGATTCGCCCTCGCGATGACTAACCATTGTTCCTCTTGATACAGAATTAAACTCCCGGTTTGTGATCCGGCATTCGCGATGACTATCTCCATCAAAGTCGCTAATAACTTTTCTAACTCTATTTCCGAGGAAATGGCTTGAGCGGCTTTCATTACCGAGGCAAAATCTAATAGGATATTCTTGCCACTACTGTCACTTATCACTGTTCCCCAATCCCCGATCGTTTCCTGATGGGAAAATGCTAGATTTTGCTGTTGAAAAATGGGGGTTAAAAGTTGTGGATAGCGTTTTTCTAAGTCGGCGATTTTTGCCCTTGCTCCCCAACGGAAATAGCAGTAATACGCTTCCATCATGTAAGATTGTGCCAATTTTTCTTTACCCCAATCTAAGTAGAATTTGGCCGCGAGTTCGTTGGCTAAAGCTTCTTCTTGGATATAACCGTTTTCTTTCGCGAGGGAAATAGCGCGATCGTAATTCTCTATAGCATTGATAAAATCCTGATGAAATCGCGCAATTTCAGCCTGTACTAAAAGATATTTATGCCTGAAATTCTCCGAACAACTATCAGTCCAAGTTTTTAGCTTTTGTAGGTGGTTTTCTATGATTTGCCAATCTTGCGCTTCCCTGTTTTCGGGTATATTTTTCCAGCATTGAAGGAAGATCAAGGGAGCATAAAAATGATATTCTCCAGAGGTAACAAAACCCACGATCGCGGGTGCGAATTTTTCAGCTTCCCTGATATGTTTGAGTGCTACTTCTGGCTGCTTTAGCAAGTAGAGTGTCTGCCCTTGATAGGTATGATAAACTCCCAAGGCAAAAGGACTTTGCCATTTTTGTTTTGTTTGATTTTCTCCCAATAAATTGAAAACGGCAAACTCAACCGCCCATAATACTTCCTGAGCCAACTGATTCTGCGTTTTCTCAACAAAGGGCAGCAAATCACCAATTTGCTCTAAAATTTCATCGAGTTTTTTACCCTTGAAATAAAGAATACTAGCTCGACAAAAAAGGTTATAACCTGCAAATTGCAGTTCTCCAGATTCTAACCCAGCTTGATACCCAGCCAGGGCAATTTGTGACGCACCTGTAATGGGTTTGCTCCAACTATGCAACCAACTACTCAGGAGCAAACTCGCTCTACATTTCTGCCCTTGATTTTGGAGAATTTCACTCAATTTATAACCCATTAAGCCAAATTCGTAGCCAGTCTGATAATCACCGAAAACTGTGCCCAAAATCAATCCATAGTTAGCATAAGCTTTCACTGATTCTGGAGCATTACCATATTGTAAAGAAAGCCTAACTCCTTTTAGAGAAGTAAGCATATATAGATCCCAGGTTCCCGAAATATAGGTTGGTGCATCGAGGTTCAGCAGCAGTTTAATAGCTGTTTTTTGATCTGGTTGGCTCATGATCTCTAAGTGAAGGAGAGAGTCAATTTTTCGCTCCCCTAAACAGTCTCTAATTGTTTGAAATTCGGCATCAATCGCTAGTGAAAAGTTATCTTGCGGTATTTCAATCCCTAAGAAATAGAGTCCTTTTTTCCCAGCCTCAATTGCCTCATTATAGTTGCCTTTCAGTGTGTATTGCACCACTAAAATGTTATAGAGATCGGCACGTTCGATATTCGATTTAGCTCGAACCAAAAGATCATCAATTAATTTTTCTACTCCTTCAAAATTGCCATTGAGATGTTCTGCTTCTACTAAGTGTCGATGCAAATCAAAGCTTAGTTCGTATTGCTCTTCCCAACATTGGGGAGTTAACAAACTTATCCCATGTTTGAAATAGCTGATAGCCGCTTCATAGGCGATCGATTCTTTGGCTTTACATCCGGCTTGCAAATTTAACTGAATGATTGACTCACGTTGAATAGGATCAGAGCAAAGAGCTACACCTTGGTTAAGTTGATTGACAACGGCAAAGATTTTCTCGGCTAGAGTTTGTTCCGAAAGCGAATGTAAGAGCGATCGCCCAATTTGCCAATGAATTGTCGGTTTTTGGTTTTCAGGTATTAAAGAATACGCGGCTTGTTGAACGCGATCGTGCAAAAATTTATAATGAACCTGCGGGTTTGTCGTAAGCACTTCATTACTACTAGGTACTTCATTACCTCCTACTAACTCTTGCTCTTGGGAGAGAAAAAATTTATAAACTTCACCTTGAGGTAAAATCCAACCTTCTTGCAAGGCTTTCCATAAATCTGATGCCGTTTCTGTTACTGATTTTTCATAAACTATCGCCAATGTTTCTAAATCAAACTGATTGCCAATACAGGCGGCTAATTTTAAGAAGTTTTGCGTTTCGGTGGCTAATTTTTGCAATCTTAATGCCATAAACTCTACGACATCATCTGTTAAAGTTAGTGTCTTAATTCGTGCAATTTCACACTCCCAATAACCGAGATTTTGATTGAATTTAATTAAATTGTCTTCATAGAACGCTTTGATTAATTGAGTCGTAAAAAAAGGATTTCCCTGGGTTTTCGTATAAACTAAATTAGTTAAAATTTGTGCTAATTCAGCAACACAATTAAGAGTATCTCCGATTAACTGATTGATATCATTAATTTTTAAATCTCCTAGAGTAATTGTCTGAATAGTTACCCCCATTTTTCGCATTTCCTCTAATTTTTGCATGAAAGGGTGTACGGAGGAAACTTCATTATCTCGATAAGCACCAAGGAAAAATAAATATCGGCTTTCTCCTTCACTCATCAACAGTTCCATTAATTTTAAAGAGGCTAAATCTGCCCACTGCAAATCATCTAAAAAAATGACGAGAGGATGTTCTTTCTTCGTGAAAAGTTTAACAAAGTTCGAGAATAACAAATTAAAGCGATTTTGGGCGGAACTTCCTGTTAATTCCATGACGGGCGGTTGTTGGCCAATAATTTTTTCTAATTCAGGGATGACTTCAATAATAACTTGGGCATTAGCTCCTAATGTTTGCTGAATATTGGTGCGCCACTGTTCTAATTGTGTATCATTTTCACTCAAAAGTTGTCCGATTAAATCTCGAAAAGCCTGCACAAAGGCATTAAAGGGAATATTACGGTTAAACTGATCAAATTTTCCTTTAATAAAATAGCCTCTTTGTCGCACAATGGGTTTATGAACTTCATTGACTACGGCAGTTTTCCCTATTCCTGAAAATCCCGCGACTAACATTAATTCCGATTTGCCCTTGGCGACGCGATCGAATCCTTCTAACAGCATCTTAACTTCTAATTCCCTTCCGTAGAGTTTTTCAGGAATTAAGAAACGATCGCGGGCATCCCTTTGCCCTAATGGAAAATTAGTAATTTCCCCCGTTTCCTCTAATTGTCGTAAACAAATTTCTAAATCATATTCTAAGCCTAAAGCACTCTGATAGCGCTCTTCGGCATTCTTGGCCATCAATTTAGCTACAATTTCCGATAAAACTGGAGGAATCTCAGGGTTAATACTGTGAATAGTGGGAGGTATTTTGGCAATATGACAATGGATTAACTCCATTATATCATCGGAAACAAAGGGGATTTCTCCGGTTAATAATTCAAAAAAAGTTACACCTAATGAATAGAAGTCACTGCGGTAATCAATCCCTCGATTCATGCGTCCCGTTTGTTCGGGCGAGATATAAGCTAATGTACCTTCAATAACGTTAGGATTTTGGATTTCTTGGGTTTCTCTGGGTAATAATGACGCGATGGAGAAGTCAATCAGTTTGATTTCTTGAGTAGTGGGATTAATCAGAATATTTGCGGGTTTAATATCTTTGTGAATGATTCTTTGTTGGTGTAGTTGGTGCAGAGTGTTGGCAATGACTATGGCAATGGGCAAAAATTGCGTGATCTTTAGGGGTTGTGTTTGAATGTATTTTGCTAGGGATATGCCCCCAAAGTCTTCCATCACTAAGGCATAACCATTTTTATAGCTTTGGAGGCTATAAGGTTGAATGATCGTGGGGATATTTAAGTTGCGAGTTATGGTGTATTGGTTGCGAAACTGAACTAATTCGCTAAAGGTGGGATATTCTTGTCGTAATAGTTTGATGATGACTGGTTGAGAATTGCTGACTCTAAGGGCGCGATAGACTAAGGTACGGGAACTATTGTGGAGTTTTTCGGTAATTTGATATCCGGGGATTTCGGATGTAGTAATTGACATGATTAGCGGGGTTTTCTTTAGGGGTTATGCAAGAGAGCGACGGATAAAAAGATAAAGTGACATTGAGAGATTAATTCTGTGTTTTCCACAGTTAATACCAATTTCCCAAAATAATGCAACACTGAGTCGATTCCCCTAAATCCCCAGATCCCCCCTCGCCGATAGCTCCCCCCTAGCACCTCTAAAAAAGGAGTGCTACAGCGGATTGCCCGATCGCGATCGTTTCGACAAGGGTGTTGTATAACACTTGAGACGTGGTATAAGTTTACTACTTTACTACGATTGAGCTCTAATGTTTCTCCTCAAATCTAATAGACATCTCCAAAAACTACTGTAGGGTAGGCTAACCCTGTCATTGATGGGATTTTTTTCAGCTTTTTCATAGGGAGACGCTCCACTACACTAAGAATTAATTTGACCGGGCGGTTTAAACCGCGTCTACACAGACATTTGCGCCCCCCTGCCCCCGTGAACGGGGGTTATCGTGCGCGTAGCCCCAAACCCGCCTCCGCGGGTTTAATTTCTTCAGTAGGGGCGAATGGCATTCGCCCAATCAATCTCATCTTTGTTTGT
>JBEDKD010000166.1:0-12767 GCA_041172365.1 Cyanobacteriota bacterium
CCCTCAACTCCCACAGCTTCAACTCAATCACCTACTACGCCTGCGCCTACGGCAACACCGGAACCTGTACCTATTTCTAGTCCTATATTTGGTGTTTCATCACCCATTGCGAGTCCCTCACCCACACCAGGAACGAGTACCTCTCCTACGCCGGAAGCTAGTCCCTCCCCCACGCCGGAAGAGATTCCCACGGCTCAACCTTCTGATAATTGTATTTGCGATGCCATTGCCCAACCGAATCTCAATCCCGTTAATCTGACAACGGATACCATTGTGGGTGGTCAAGCTGTCCAGGGAACTTCTCGAAATGATGCCTTTTTCGGTATTATTACTGCTCCCAATATCTTTGACGGGTTAGATGGCAATGATAACCTCATTGGTGGATTGAGTGATGATACATTCTTGGGGAGTGCGGGTGATGACTACGTTGATGGTCAAGAGGGGAATGATATCCTCTATGGTGGTAAGGGTAATGATATTGTTCTTGGCAAACAAGGAAATGATATTCTCCGTGGGGATTTAGGGGATGATACCCTTAATGGAGGTGATGGTAATGATGTCCTCTATGGTGGCAAGGGTGATGATTATCTCCAGGGTGGAAAACTCAATGATACTCTTTATGGCAATCAGGGTAATGATATTGTTTTAGGCGGTAAAGGAGATGATCTTCTTTATGGCGATGATGGAGATGATACCCTTTGTGGTGGTGCGGGCTCTGATGTCTTGTTTGCTGGTAATGGTAATGATGTCTTAGATGGCGGTGCGGGTGATGATTTCCTCAATGGTGAAACGGGTAATGATACCTTGGTTGGCTGTGAGGGTAATGATACCTTGTATGACGATTCGGGCAATAATTACATGGTCGGTGGTTCTGGTAATGATGTGTTTATTGTCGGCCTGGGTCAAAGTTTTAATGTCATTGCTGATTTTAGCCAAACAGAAGACCTCATTGGTTTAGGGGGTGGGTTAACTTTTGACCAATTAGATTTGGTTCAAGATAGTGTCAATACCCTGATTAAACTGAAATCTTCTGGGCAAACCATTGCTTCTGTGGTGGGGGTGCAGCCTTCACAACTGGCGGCTGAGAGTTTCCGAGTTGTCTAATTGACGATCGCGCTCTTCTCCCAAACTCTCACAGTATGACGCGATCGCGTAACCAAGCGCGATCGCGTCTCCACTCCCCTCATTTTCCCTTAAAATCAAAAAACAAAACGCTTTACGGAGTGCCGAAGAGTCCCCCCAAAAAAAATTCTAAATTTTTTGGCAAAAATGCTTGACAAAACCTAGGGGTATGTTGTTAATATATTAAAGGCAAGCGCAATGGGGCGTCGCCAAGTGGTAAGGCAGCGGGTTTTGGTCCCGCCATTCAGAGGTTCGAATCCTTTCGCCCCAGCTTTACAATTAATTTACCTTGAGAAAAACACGCCATAAACCTGACGGCGTGTTTTTCTTTGGTGTTTTTCTTGATTGATGGGAATTTGAGGGGCGCGGAATCTAAGAAAAGCCCCCATTCTTTCGATAAACTTTGCCATTAGGCATAATGGCTTCTTTAAGATTAGCTTCACTCAAATCAGTACCCAATAGATTAGCACCACTCAGATTAGCACCATGCAGATTAGTACCTTTAAGATAAGCCCCTGTTAAATCAACTTGAGAGAGATTAGCACTACTTAAATTTGCACCACAGAGACTAGCCCCCCTCAAATTCGCGTTCTTTAAATTGGCTTGTTTCAAATTTGTCCAACGCAATTCCGTATGAGTTAATATAGCATAACTCAAATCAGCTTCCGTCAAGTCCGCATCAATGAAATTAGCCTTAGTCAAATCCGCACGACAAAATTTGACTTCGACGAGATTGGTTTCGCGAAAATTGGCATTAGTCGCGTCAACATTATTGAGAATGGCGCGTTGAAGATTCGCTTGTTTTAAATCCGCAGCCTGGAGACTCGCGCCAGTAAGTTCCGCCGCGATGAGGATCACTCCATGCAAAATTGCCCCATTGAGATTAATTCGCAGAAGTTCAGAATTGCCCATATTGACTGACATCAGATTCGCTTGCGCCAGATTCGCTTCAGAGAGTATAATTTGATAAAGATTAGCCCGGTAGAGTGTCGAGCCACTTAAGTCAGCCCCTTTTAAGTTCGCGTTACTCAAGTCAATATCACGCAAATTTACCCTAGAGAGATCAACGCCACTTAGGTTAACTTGGTGAAAAAGTCGTTCTCCGTCGTTGTATCGTCTTAATAGTTCATCAGCATTCATACTTAGCCTCATAAGTCTTTAATATAGGTTTAGCATTGAGTGACACAAAACATGAGTGATCTTTATATTTCTTGGCCGTCATATCACCAAAAAATTGAGTCCCTCGCGATCGCGATTTATCAATCCCAATGGCAATTTAATCAAGTGATCTGTCTGGCAAGGGGGGGGTTGCGTGTGGGTGATATTTTATCACGGATTTACAACATTCCACTGGCTATTTTCTCGGCTTCTTCCTATGGTGGTTCCGGTGGAAATGTGCAGGGTTCTCTTAAATTGTCCCACAATTTAACGATGACTACGGAGCGTTTAGGGAGTCATGTTTTATTAGTGGATGATTTAGTCGATTCGGGAGTGACTTTGGAAAGGAGTGTTTTTTGGCTTAAGGAACATTATGGGACTGATGTTTTGGAAATTCGTACCGCGGTAATTTGGTATAAAGCTTGTTCTATTTTTGCCCCTGATTATTTTGTTGATTATTTACCCGATAATCCTTGGATTCATCAACCTTTTGAAGTTTATGAACAGATGACTATTGAGGATTTATTGTTAAAATCACAGCAGGAAGAATAGTATTAGCAACTACAAAAAGCTGGCTTGATGAGGTTCTAATATTACTAGATAAACGCAAAAAAAATCTAGTAATTATAACACATTTAAGCTTAATAATAGGAGTTAGAATATCTCAAAATAAGGGTTTCAGCACAATGCCGTAAGATATTTTCACTCTGAAAAACCTCTATTTAGGATTGGTATAGCCATCCGTTAAAGGATTCGGGAATGATTGGTGTTACCGGGCTTTCATGGACAAAAAGTTATCCCGATTGTTCCGGGGTATATTGTATGAATTGGGAGGAAAATTCTCAGATGTCCCCAAAAAGTTTGAACTTAATTATTAACCGACTGATTAATAATTTGAAACGTGATGTCTTAATTCAAAGACAATTATACGATATTCGAGAACATCTCGATGTTGATCGGATAGTTTTATATTATTTTTATCGAAAATGGAAAGGACAAGTGATCGCGGAATCTCTCAAGTCTCAAGACTTATCAATTTTGGGTTCAACAGGTGCAGAGGACTGTTTTAATCAGGAATATGGTGAGCTTTATGAAGCGGGAAGAGTAAAAGCGACTCCTGATATTGAATTAGAAGCGATCCATGAATGTCATCGAGATTTTCTTCGTAGTATTAATGTGCGTGCTAATTTAGTTGTACCTGTTATTTTGCCTGATGGGAGTGGCCTCTGGGGATTATTAATTGCACATCAGTGCAGTGGTCCTCGTTTTTGGACACAAGCTGATATTGATTTTCTCTGGCTAGAATCTCAAAAAATGCTCATGTCTCCTGTTATTATAGCGCGATAGTGTTTCGATTTTATGGTATTTTTTTGGAGGAAGCTGGAGAAGCACGATTGCTGATCATATCATCAATTTCAGTGGCTTCGGAGAAAGTTTTGGCATTGATTACTCTGGATGGCTATTACTTTGGGGACTCTGTGATTTGAGCCTTCAATTTCTACTGTGGCTACCCAGAGGCTTCTCTGTCTTTCTAACGGTAGCTGAATCTCCTCAAAAGCTTCTTTGGTTAAGCTTTTTGGCAATTAATCTACTATAATTTCTTAAACTTCATCGGCTTCTTTTTTCAGTATGACTTTCCGATGTTTTGCCGGGCCTCCTATATAGTCATTCCCAATAAAAATGAGACGCGTTAAATCTAGGAAATTCTTACTGTGACTGTTTTTTTTATTTCTCAATATACGTTGAAATGATTATATTACTTCTGAGGCATTCCTGCTGAGAAATTCCCTCTTCCTTAGTGCCTTAGTGCCTTGGTGGTGTATTACTTCAGAGGCATTCCTTCTCCCTTCTTCCTTAGTGCCTTAGTGCCTTGGTGGTGTATTAGAATTCCCTCTTCTTTAGTGCCTTAGTGCCTTAGTGCCTTGGTGGTGTATTACTTCAGAGGCATTCCTTCTCCCTTCTTCCTTAGTGCCTTAGTGGTGTATTAGAATTCCCTCTTCCTTAGTGCCTTAGTGCCTTGGTGGTGTATTACTTCAGAGGCATTCCTTCTCCCTTAGTGCCTTGGTGGTGTATAATCATTCCAAATAAAAATGAGACGCGTTAAATCTAGAAAATTCTTACTGTGACTGTTTTTTTAATTTCTCAATATACGTTGAAATGACTATACTTTAATTTCCTGGCTTCCCACTCTTGTCAAAAACATGATTTCATCTGCGTTAAGGAGCGTTAAGGAGCGGTTTCCCAAAAAGATCCCCCTTGCTCACCGTCACATCAAGAAAACGATCGCGCCACTTATGGGGCTTTTTTCCCCCTGAGACGACGACGAGAAAAACCCCGACGAGCCTCCAAAGAAACCACCTGAGCCTCACTACTTTCCCGGGCAACGCGAATCAACAACCCCGCCAAAATCAAACTCGCGATCATCGAACTTCCCCCATAACTAAACAAAGGTAAAGGCAAACCCGTCGTGGGCAAAACCCCCGTCGCCACCCCAATATTCAACATAGACTGCCCCACCATCACCACCATCACCCCGATCGCGACTAACTGATATTCCAACGTCTTCGCCTTCAAAGCCACCCTTAACGCGATCGTCGCATAAGTCAACAATAACCCCAACAAAAACAACCCCCCAATAAAGCCAAACTCCTCAGAATAAACCGCAAAAATAAAATCGTTATACTGAATCGGCAAATAAAATAACTTTTGCTGCGATAACCCCAAACCCGTGCCCCAAGTGCCCCCAGAGCCCACAGCTAATAAACTTTGAACCAACTGATAACCATCCCCCATCGCGTCATTCCAAGGATTCAAAAACGACATCACCCGTCGCCGTTGATACTCCTTAATAGTAATACTTAAAAACGCCAACAAAAAACCGCCGATCGCGGTTCCCCCCAACAAAGAAAACGGCAAACCCGCTGCCATTGCCACCATCCACAAGGTAATCCCACACAACGCGGTGGTACTTAAATTCGGTTGTAATAAAATCCCTAATAAAACCGCGCCAAAAATTCCCAACCAAGTCAACCTTAATCGTGGACTTAAAACATTCCATTGACTAAAAAAACGTGAACTTTGCAACACCAAAAATGGTTTAATTAATTCTGACGGTTGAATCGGAAAAGGACCAATGGAAATCCAACGAGTCGCCCCATTAATATGTTTACCAACCCCGGGCAATAACGTAAAAAACAACAACGCCAAAAAAATAATCACACCCCATTGGGCAAACTTTAAAAAAGAACGCAGCGGCACATTAACCACAAAATTAAAACCAATCAGCCCTACAACACCCCAGAGGACTTGTCGTTTAAAATAAAAAAGCCCATCACCCTGTTCGATACTCGCGATCGCGTAAGACGCGGAATATACCATCACCAGTCCCACCAACAGCCACAGAAACGTTAACCACCGTAAGATACGAGCTTCTGAAGACCATTCCTCGGAGGAATCAAAAAAAGGAATCAAATGTCGGAATTGAAAAGACATCGGTAATGGCTAATGGATAACAATGAAATAGAGAGTATTTTCGGGTAGCTCCGAGAGCTCATCAGTCCGCGATCGTAAACCCCTAGAGGGATATTAGTCAAAAAACAGAGAGATTAACACCCCTTACCTACAGGAGGCTACCCTAACACACATTTCATCCCATTCTCCAATACCCATCAGCCATTACCGATCTAATCAAATTACAGAAGGCCAGTATTCGTGCCTGGTTTCCCAGTCGCAAGCTGAACCTTCACAATTTTGCCACCCATTTTCATAATGCGTTGCTGCTCCTTAAACCAATTGTCATAAGGAACAAGCTTAGTAAAATAGGTGTTTTGTAATTCGCGCTGAGTACGAATGCGGCTTTGGCTAGGTACGCAGGCAGTAACCTTAAACATTCTCATGGCAACAGTCTCTCCTAAGTTGATAGGGAAAATTTTAGAGCTATTTTTAAACACTGAAGGCAGGGAGTTTGGAGTCAACACTAGCTCGTTAAAACTCATCCACACAACGTGACAAGCCTTTGACGCTCTAGCACTGACTCCAAACTTCCCTGACCTCATCGTATTTTTGATTTTCGACTTTTGATTTTTTCTTGATTAGAGCCAATCAAAAACCAACAATCTCAAATCTCAAATCTGAATTAGCTCAAGCCAGAGCTGATGTAGTCCAGGTAAACGCCCATTTCCTTGCCAGCATCAGAACCAACTAAACTCGCGGTCACTTCTTTGATCGCTTGGATAGCTTGAACGGTGGAACCGATGGGAACGCCCAAAGAGTTGTAGGTTTCTTTCAAACCGTTGAGCACGCGCTCATCCAGAATGGAAGGATCGCCAGCCAACATCGCGTAGGTAGCATAGCGGAGGTAGTAGTCCAAGTCGCGGATGCAAGCAGCATAACGACGGGTGGTGTACATATTGCCACCGGGACGGGTGACATCAGAGTAAAGCAGAGACTTAGCAACCGCTTCCTTGACGATGGTGGCAGCATTGGCACTGATCGCGGTCGCGGCACGAACGCGCAGTTCACCAGAAGCAAAATAGCTCTTGAGTTTGTCCAGGGCACTGCTATCTAAATATTTGCCTTGAACGTCAGACGAGTTGATAACCGCGGTAATTGCGTCTTGCATGATTCTTTTGTTTCCTTAAAAGTGGCTGAACCGGGGAGATGTGGGATTTTCGATTAGGGATTTTGAATTTGGGCTTTTCAGAGTGCCTTCGATGTAATAACCAGTGATAGTTTTACCAGCTAACCCCATCGCCAAATTCTTTCAAATCACCCATCTAAAATCTGGGTGTCTTACGACAACGCGCCAATTACATAATCGAAGTAGGACGCGGCTTCGGAAGCATCTTCACCAGAGAGTAAGCTAGAAGCAGAACTCTTCAAGCCACGCACGCCTTCAGCAACACCTTCAATAGGAGTGCCGAGGGATTTGTACATTTCACGAACACCGACAATACCGATTTCTTCGATAGGAGTGACGTCGCCAGCTACAATTCCGTAGGTGATCAGACGCAAGTAGTAGTCCAGGTCGCGCAGGCAAGTCGCGGTCATTTGTTCACCGTAAGCATTGCCACCAGGAGATACCACATCGGGACGCTTTTGGAACAGTTGGTCGCCAGCTTGCTTGACGATGCGTTCACGAGATTCGCTGAGGACTTGTGCAATCCGCACGCGACGTTCGCCACTCGCAACAAAGCCTTTGATCCGATCCAATTCGCCGGGGCTGAGGTAACGTGCCTCGGCATCAGCATTCACGATAGATTTGGTAACGATACTCATCTTTTGTTTACCCGCTGGATAGGCCTATCTTTGGCAGATAGGAAGGAAGTGTGGCGGGGATGTAGCACTTCCATGTTTTTCTGAACTACTTTTAGGACTCTATCAAGTTTAGGTCAGCTTGGCTGTTCGCGGGAGCTTTCCTTCACATCCAGAGTGATTACGCGGTTTTTGGGAAACCTTACCAGCAACCGTTCAAGTTGTTGATACAGAGTTATCCATTACGTCTTACGACCGGGCCCATCACGCTCTTTCGACCGTGTGGCTGTCTTTTACAGTACCACATTTATGCACTTGATCTTCTCTCGTCACCATCTGGCACATCCAGAAGAAACATTTGTTGTGATACGGTAAAACCGTTCAGATAGAAAGAGGGGGTTTTTGCCCTTGATCTTCACTACCTACGCCAAAGTATTTTCAGGCATAAAGTTCACTTTCTGAGTAGAGTTGTAATAGTTTGTAATATTTCGTGACTAGAAACTGGGGACAGGGGACTGAAAATCACTCTCACACCTTCTATTTATGAGGAATTGGAGAAAAATGAAAAAACACCATCCTAGGGTGGGTCGCTGATACTGTATTTTTTTTAATTTTTGGTTTTCACTTCTGAAGGAGAACCGACAACCTTAGAGCCATACCTACGGCATTTTTTTCTAGGTTGGGTTTAAAACAGTAGCCTAAAAATCTAGAATTATCTATAATTTTTTGAGATATTGACGACTTTCACAACCATCGTGATAAAATTGAGAAACACAGGACTTTCTGGGGCTTGTTAAAGCTTACGAGTGAAAACCACAGAAACACTAGGCCTGGAGTAATCATCAAAAAACCAAATATTTAAGTCAATAGTTTTTTCAAGGCAGTCTCGAACTGGGAAGAGCCGGCCAACCTGAGCCATCGGGAAGCTTAGAGCATCCGATAAGGGCTAAACAGAAACCGCGAAGTTCGACAAAGAGATTTCTGTAAATTTTTAGACTCGGTTAACCCAAGGAATATGTTGGGTTTCGTATCCTGTCGGTTGAGAACGACGCGCACCCCTGGGGAACCTACCTCAACCCAACCTACGAATTAAGATTTTTTTAATTGGTGTGAACGCGATCGCCTGTAAGGATTACATCTAGGTATCCATCGGCAAAAATTGGCGCTGCTATTGTTAGAGAGAACGCGGAAAAAAAGAGACAAAGTGCCTTCACAACCTAGTTCTAGTGTTGGTGTCGCACTTCATCTCAATTCAATTTTTTTATGTGAATCCCCAGAAGTATCCCGCTCTACCGTGTCGCGGCAAGGGGAATACCCCCGTGGTACTGCATCGTAGTCAACGGGGGAGGATATCTAAAGAGAGACTTGAGCTCTAGTAGCGTCCGCGTCCGCCGCCGCCGCCGCCGCCGCCGCTACGATTATTGCCGCCCCAGTTGCCGCGACCACCGCCGCCGCCGCTGCCGCCACGATCTTCTTTAGGCTTTGCCTTATTGACCTTCAGGTCACGTCCCATCCATTCCGCGCCATCAAGAGCTTCAATAGCCTTTTCTTCTTCGGCGTCTGAGGACATTTCCACAAAAGCGAAACCACGCAAACGTCCCGTTTCCCGGTCTGTTGGCAACTGAATGCGCTTCACAGTGCCGTATTCTGCAAAAGTTTGGTTCAGATGCTCCTGGGTTATCTCGTAGGATAAATTACCGACATAAATTGACATAGAAGAAAATCTCCAGAATCAAAGGGTGTAGAGAGTTAGATTCGGAGAAACGCCGATAAAACGAGTTAGACTACCGAAAATAAAACTTATACAACAATCTTAGCATCTACATCAACATCTGGCAATGATGATCTGATCAGACATCTGGCGAAAATCTGATCAAAGGCCGGCGCGATGACTACCGTAGCAGAATTTGAGGAGATGTCTATTGATGGACGATTCTGTTTTTTCCGATCGCCGGTCCCTCACCCCCAGTCGGTACTGGGCTGTTTCATTCTCAAATTTGTTTATTTCTGAAAACCTTACCCTTAACACCTTGGGGGTAGCTCATTAAAAATCCTTTCCCCAAAATCCCCACAGGGTTTTCTGGGGGGGTTTCTCAAATCGCTCAAGTGTAAGGATTACATCCACGAGGTATCAATAGGCAAAAATGGCTGGAGCTATTGTCTTGGCAATGGGTTGGCTCACGATATCTCCATCATTTTTCTATTTCATCGAAACGGCTTCGACATCAACGGTATGATTGGTTTTTGTGGAAGTATTCTCTGTGGGCGTTGTATCATCTGAAACAGTGCTACCTTTGCGGATTTTGGCATAGTCAATGAGCATCTGGGACACTTCCGAAACCAATAAAGTGAAAACAACGACATCATCAAGTTGTCCTGCAATGGGGATAAAATCAGGGCTGATGTCAATGGGACTTAACAAATAGACAAAGGTTCCGATAATGATCCACCAACGATATTTCGGATTACGAAGGGTGTCGCGATACCAAGTATAAAGAGATTGTATTGAGAATTTCATGGTTTAACCTATTCCAACCGTTGCTTTTTCTATCTTGGCAAATTTACCCGGCCTATGCCTTTGGCAATTTCCCCCCTTGGGAGTGTTGACACTTCTACTCGGCAAAATGTGGAAATGCGGTAATGGGGATTGGGGAGTGGGGATTGGGAATTGGGAATTGGTGAATAGACATCTGCCCAAAATCAGGTGAAAGGCAGGGTTAGCCTGCCCGACAAGAGTTTTTGGAGATGTCTAATGGGGAAGAGAGAGAAACGCGACGCATTCCACATGGGAAGTTTGGGGGAAAAAGTCCGCGGGTTGTACTCTTGTTAATTGATAACCCCCCATTTCACACAACAACTTCAGATCCCTTGCTAATGTCGTGGGTTTACAACTGACATAGACTATACGCTCTGGTTGTAATTTTACTAATGTTTCTAACACTGCGCGATCGCACCCCTTTCTGGGGGGATCAAGCAAAACAATATCCGGTTGTACATCTAACTGGGGCAGAATATTTTCCACTTTCCCCGCATGAAATGTCACATTCATTAAACCATTCAACGCGGCATTTAACCCCGCCTGTTCTACCGCGGTTTGTTGCATTTCCACACCGATCGCGCTTTTTACCCGTTTCGCGAAAGGTAAGGTAAAAGTCCCAATACCACAATAGGCGTCCAACAATACCTCAGAACCCTTTAACTGTAACTCATCCAAAATCATCTCTAATAACGCCTCGGCCACCTCAGTATTTACCTGAAAAAAAGTATCAGGTTTTAACTGAAACTCTAACCCCGCAAAGTGTTCGCGCACGAATGGTTGACCCGCGATACAACGAGTTTTCTCCCCAAAAATGCGGTTAGTCTTCTCTGGATTGTAATTAAGACACACTCCCACCAATTGTGGATAACGCTCTAACCACTCCTGAGCCTGATTCTCCAATTCCGGTAATTTCCCAGTCTTCACCACTAACGTCAATAACATCTCTCCAGTACGACGGCCAATTCGTAGGGACAAGTGACGTAATTCCCCTGAGTGTTTCTTTTCATCATAAACCGGCCAGTTTTGATACTGAAGATCCAGTTTGACTTCCTCTAATAAAGGATTTAAGCGTTTATCTTGAACCGGGCACTGGTTTAAGTTGATGATGCGATGACTGCCTTTTTGATAATATCCCCCTTGGACTTGTAGGGTTTTGGATAGTCCCAGGGGATAAGTGGCTTTATTGCGATAACCCAAGTCTTTATGTTTAGGATTGGCTAAAATGGGACTCACGGGACATTCATTCAAACCGCCAATACGCTCTAAGGCTTGAATAATTTGATTTTCCTTGGCTTGAAGTTGATATTTATAGTCAATATGTTGCCACTGACAGCCGCCACACTTATCCGCGACAATACAACGGGGCCGGATACGATGTTCTGAGGGTTCTAGTATTTGATGGAGTTTCCCATTGGCAAAGGTGGGTTTGACTTGGACTAATTCCACTATGACACGATCGCGGGGTGTGGTATCAGGTACAAAAACCACCAATCGACCAAAACGGCCAACACCATCGCCATTATCGGCTAAGTCGGTAATTTCTATTTCTACTCTTTCACCCTTACGGTGATGGGGAGAGGAATGCACAGAAAGGGGAAGTTGATTTTGATTCATGGAGCCAGAAAAAAGATGAAGATTTGTTACGATTTGAGAGGGTAGAGTTTGGTAGAAAAACTTAATTATGATGCCTGTGAGTCATTTTGGTTGAAACTTCTGGGATTGAACATCAAGATATGCAGACGCGTCAGAGATATTAAAGAAGAATCAGGATTTTGATCCCCTGTGTCATATCATAGAAAAATCGGCTAGGGAGATAAAGATTCGTCACAGGTGTCCGAAAGGATACCCAAGAATGCCCTAAACTTCACAGAAAGGTCTAGTTTGCGCTTGGCCTCTTTAACTCAAGGTTGCTTGATACAACCCTATCGTAGTCAGGTTCGCGTGGATTCGTCTGCAAAACCTGTTCCGATAGAATCCCTACTTGAGGGACTATCAAATAAGTGTTATCTTGAAAAATTTTCACATACCCATGAGTGTAGTTAGCCAAGTTATCCTGAAATCTGACGACGAACTGCGTTATCCCAGCAGTGGCGAACTCCAGAGCATCAATAATTTCTTTAAAACAGGTGAGCAACGCATCCGCATTGCTACCGCCCTGTCGGAAAGTGAGAAAAAAATTGTTGATCAAGCCAGTAAGGAACTCTGGAAAAAGCGGCCTGATTTTATCTCCGCGGGTGGTAATGCCGCGGGTGCGCGTGAACGTGCCTTATGTTTGCGCGACTATGGTTGGTATTTGCGTTTGATTACTTATGGCCTGATCGCGGGCGATAAGGAACCCATTGAAAGTATTGGTTTGGTGGGTGTTCGAGAAATGTACAATTCTCTGGGCGTTCCGGTTCCGGGTATGGTTGAGGCCATTCGTTGTTTGAAGGAAGCTTCTCTGTCATTACTTAATGATGATGATGCCAAGGAAGCCGCGCCTTATTTTGATTTCATCATTCAAGCGATGTCCTAATTGTTCACGATTTCCCCTCTTTTGGGAAAACTACGGGGTTTGGGTGCGCGATTTTGGGGCTTTTTTCCCTCGAAGTCTGGCAAACAAGCCTCGTTTTTATACGAGAAGGAAGCAAGGAAGAAGGATGAAGGAAGAAGGATGAAGGATGAAGGATGAAGGAAGAAGGATGAAGGAAGAAGG
>JBEDKD010000167.1:0-5190 GCA_041172365.1 Cyanobacteriota bacterium
CTACTGATACGATATGTCGCGACACTTTTCGGAATTGGTATAATTGGTGGTTGGGACCTGTTGATGGACATTATTAGTGGGGTGGGGCGGGTTTTTGGAGGTTATTTGTTTGTGGGATAAATTCGGGTGAACCCGCCCCTACAAAATCTGTCCTAATAGCCCTGGCGGTTGCTATAATCTCAAAATCCCCATCCGCCCGGAGGTTAAAACCCCTGTCTAATAGCTGAAGTCCTCTGAAGAGGACTAAGAAAAAAATTGTTAACCATTTATACCAAATCCGGTTTATACAGGCTCTTTTTTCTGACACTGAAATCCATATTATGCCAGGATTCTCCGTTTTTTTTATCGCATTTGGTATTAGTCCTCTTTAGAGGACTTTAGCTTTTAGGCAGGGGTTTTAACCCCTGACTGACGGACTAAGAATTTGACGTTAGGTTGACACCAATCTAGGATTGATTTGCGATGATTAAACTACGGGAATTAATAACATTAAACTGCCCATCATTGTGCCAATTTCGACAGCCATCACTGCTTCCTGACAAATCCCTCCCCAGAAAATTACCCGACTGATAAATGTCTCAAAATTCTCAGTGATTCCTTCGGCATTGGTGAAAGATTTAATGAAGATGATGTCATCGTTAATAATTTCTTTATGGCTATTTTCCCAGCTTCCGATAAACCCATTCCCCCAAGTCGCGCCTTTGAATAAATGTGTCATGTCACTCATTAAATATTCTCCCTCTGCACCAGCGCGATCGGGCCAATATACCGTAACAGAATAGGGTAAGATTTCAATTTGATTGTGGTATTTGGCTAAGAGGGGTTGAATTTGATCGAACTTGGTAAAATCACTCTTTTGTGAATAGGTAAGGGCTTGGTTAATCACGGGGTTTGTTTTAGCCATTTGTGCCAAAATTTGCTGCACAGAGTTCATAAATTTTCTCCTGGGATTATGATAATGATAAAAATCTTTGTAG
Organism: Cyanobacteriota bacterium; assembly: GCA_041172365.1. GTDB lineage: Bacteria > Cyanobacteriota > Cyanobacteriia > Cyanobacteriales > Microcoleaceae > JBEDKD01. The sequence continues at coordinate 978 of JBEDKD010000167.1, forward strand.
GGGCAAAGCATTCGGGCAAAAAACTGGGATTTTTTCCGATAACTTTGTTCCCGAATGCTTTGCCCAAACACGATGACTAGGGTTAAAATCGCGGATCAGAAAGGACAAGTTTTTGGGTGTCGGGAAAATCTCCTAGATATAATGACGCGGAGACTTGATAAATTATTTCGGAGCGCAGGATTCGACGGAGTATGTCACTATTCGTAAAGGAAAAGAAATGATAACACGCGGTTAATTCTCCTTGCCAATCAAAGCGCGATCGCGCTAAATAATGATCATAATCATGGACAAAACGGAATTGCAAATTACCTTCTTTATCAAGTACCACGGGATTGTTATAATCCGTAGACACTTGAATGCGACGGTTTTTCTCGAAGTCGGAGAATAACTCCTCGGCATTGTTGTACGGTTGCCCAGAAACTCTTACCTCCTTAATGCCTAAATTTTTAATGTCGGTATATCGTGAGTGAATTAATTCTCGAAATTCACGTTTCACCTTTGGGGAAATTTTGTCCTCCGGCGCATTTAGATAATGTTTCGCGTATAATTGGATTATCGATTTTTGCGATCGAGGGCGTGATTTATATTGGGTTTTCATGGTTCGTCCTTTTCAGGTGGAAACCTGATGAATTTTTCTCATGCAAACCTTTATAAATGATTCACCGATTTTGATGTTGTGTTGCTAATAAAACCCGACAAGATTCTAGTTTTTGGGAAATTGATAAGATTTTTTCACAAGGGACTTTAAGAAGTTGTGAAGTTTTTTTCACAAATTTCGGAGCGTGATAAATTTGATGGATAAATCTCACAACTATCCCTAATAGACAGAATGTGCTAAAGTAAAAGATAAGTCATTAATTATGTATGCAGTGAGGCTAATACTATGGTGACAAAAAAAGAGTTTGAGCGTATCTATCCTAAACAGCTAACACCAAGACAACATCAGGTTTTAAACCTTTTTTTACAAGGAAAGTCAGAGCCGGAAATCATGGATGCTCTAAGAGTGAATAATCGCTCAAGTGTGAGACATCATATTGCTAATATATGTGACTTATTTGGATTGAGAAATGAACCGGGTGAACATAATGTGCTACGTCGTGATTTAATCGATCTTTTTGCTAAGTATAAGCCAGAGATGCTTAACCCTGAAATAATAATAGACTGGCCACGTAATCCTCCTGATTTAGAATCTCCAGAGCGGAGCCCAGTTCCCCTTAATTCTCCCTTTTATGGGTCCCGTTTTTCTCTTGAATCCGATTGTTATGAAGAAATTGAGAGTGAAGGGGCTATGTTGCGGATTAAAGGAGCTGAAAAAATGGGCAAAACTTCCCTTTTACTTCGCATCCTTGATCATGTCAAAAATAAACAATATCAGACTGTCTGCTTTAATTTTATGGATGCTGAATCAGCATTATTGAGTGATCTGGGTCTCTTTTTGCGTTGGTTTTGTCAAAATGTCTGCAATCAGCTTAACTTAGATTCTCAGTGGATAACATCTTTGGATTTTTCTAAACCAGGAATTGTACTTCCTTGCAAAAATAAGTTTCAAACTGAGGTATTAGCAAAAGTCACAAATCCTATTGTCTTAGTTTTGGAAGAATTAGACATAATTTTTCTTTATGAGAAACTTGCGAAAGATTTTCTCCCTATGTTGCGAAGTTGGAATGAGGCATCTCAAAGAGAGAATGTTTGGAAAAAAAATCTGCGAATGGTGTTGGTTTATTCCACAAATTGTTATGTAAAATTAGATGTCAATCAATCCCCTTTTAATGTCGGGTTTCTCGTAGAATTAACTGAATTTGCGCCTCAAGCTGTGCAAGATTTAGCCTCGCGTCATCAATTAAGATGGAATGATGAGGATCTGTCAAAATTGATGGCTGTGATCGGAGGTTATCCTTATCTGATACGCGTAGCACTTTATCGGCTGGCACGTCAGGAAATGACTCTTGATCAACTCTTAGAAACTGCTGCGACAGATGAAGGCGTTTATCGTCGATATTTGCAGAGTCACTGGGCTACGTTGCAAAAGTATTCGACTTGGAAAGAGGCTTTTAAACAGGTTGTCATTGCTGATAAGCCCGTAAAATTAGAACAGTTGCCAGAGTTTCACTTACTTAGTATGGGCTTAGTCAAGGCAACAACTAAGGGTGTTATCCCTAGCTGTCAATTATATCGGGATTATTTTCGGGAAAAATTTCAAGATTCCTAGTAGGGGCGTTGGCGCAGCCTGCGCGCAGCGCATAGCATTCCGGCAGATAAATTATTGGTTAAAACCCCGGATTTATTACCGGAATGCTTCGCCCTCGTAGTGAAACCCAACACCACAGATAATTTAAGTTTAGTTTTCTACCTCAACCTAACCGACAAAATGGAGGTTTTATTTATGTCTTTTAGATATAAAGTTGGCGGCTCTTTACAGTATCAACATTCTAGCTATGTCAGGCGAGAGGCTGATACGCAACTTTCTGACGCGTTGAAATCAGGTGAATTTTGTTATGTCTTAAATGCCCGACAAATGGGTAAGTCTAGCTTGCAAATCCAAGCTTTAGAAAGTTTGCCACCTGATGAATTTCAATGTGCATCAATTGATTTGAGTGCTCTTGGTACAGATACCACAAATCAACAGTGGTACTATGGCTTTATTGAAGAATTAGTTAGCGTTTTCCAACTTTCCCAAAAAGTTGATCTTGAGGCTTGGTGGCGACAGCGAGATTTACTATCCCCTGTACGGCGTTTGAGACATTTTATTAAAGATGTTGTTTTGGTGGAAATTTCCCAAAATATTGTCATTTTTGTCGATGAAATTGACACCACCTTAAGGCTAGATTTTACTGATGATTTTTTTGTTTTGATCCGCTTTTTTTACGATAATAGATCCCGTAATCCTGAATACAAACGCCTTACTTTTTGTCTTTTGGGTGTGGCTGCACCTTCTGATTTAATTAAAAATGAAAAACGCACTCCTTTTAATATTGGTACATCCATTGATTTAAAAGGGTTTACCCAATCAGAGGCGGAGCCTTTAGCAGAAGGTTTAAGAAAAATAGTCGATGATCACGCGACTGAGGTTTTAGCGGAAATCCTCGAAAAGACTGGGGGACAACCTTTCCTTACTCAATTTTTCTGTCAAGAGTTTGTCACTCAATCACAACGTACTGATACTAATGTGACGAAAATTTTTGACTATATCATTGAGAATTGGTCAATTATTAATAGTCAAGACCATTTTCAGACGATTCAACGGCGTTTACTCGAAGATTATCAAAATCGCAAAACCCAATTACTGGAAATCTATCAGGAAATTTTACTATCCCCTGATGGCAAAATTCCCGCGAGAAATAGTCTCGATGAAACTAAACTCAGATTGACGGGTTTAGTGGTTAAAGATAATGGCTTTTTGAGAGTCTATAACCCCATTTATGCCAAAATCTTTAACCCGGATTGGGTGCAACAGGAACTAAAGAACATCTTTCGATTTCAAGAACTCGCGAAAGCTTGGAAAGATTCCGGCTATAAAGATGATTACCTCTTACGAGGTGATGCCTTAAAAGAAGCTGTGGAATGGGAGAAAAAGCATAAACCCAATGAGTTACAACAGCAGTTCATCAACGCGAGTCGAGATGATAAAATTAAACAACTCGAACAAGCTAAAGTTCAAGCAAAAAAAATTATCTCCCTCGCCCAAGAAGCCACGAAAATTGAACGAGAAGGGGTCCAAGTCTTACAAGAGTTTAACAACGGGAGAGAATTAGATGTTTTAACGCGTGCCATTAAAGCCGGAGAAAACTTACAACAACTCCTGCACAACTGGAAAGAAACGGTGAAAGATGAACCGGAATTGTTAGAAACTATTCCCGCGACGAGTCCCCAGTTGACCTTAAGGGAAATTCTCACACAAATACGCGAAAAATGTCAATTGCTTGGTCATTCTGAGTGGGTAATAGGGGTGAGTTTTAGCCCCAATGGGGACTATTTAGCCACCGCGTCCTCGGACAAAACGGCAAAACTGTGGCGAGTGCAGACGGGGGAAGAAGTCAGGACTTTTCGGGGTCATTCTGACTCGGTAAGAGGCGTGAGTTTTAGCCCTAATGGGGAGTATTTAGCCACCGCATCCAGGGACAAAACCGTAAAACTGTGGCGAGTGGAGACGGGTGAAGAAGTCACGACTCTTCGGGGTCATTCTAGCACGGTAGAAGGGGTGAGTTTTAGCCCC
>JBEDKD010000168.1:0-26113 GCA_041172365.1 Cyanobacteriota bacterium
ACATTTCAAAATCCGTAATCGTTAAAGCAATTACGGGATTTAACAAGGTATAATCTTCCCCTGTCTCTAATTGAATTGAATAAGCTTTTGACGCGTTATATAAAATGCGTTTTTCAAATCCTTCTACGTTGAGGACTTGCATCTCGATAATTACCGTTTTATCCCCTGTGATTTTCGCCTTGACATCTAAGTAAGTATCCTTGATACCACGAATGCGAGGCACTTGATAGGGGTTAACTATTTCTAAGTCAAGAATGACAGATTTTCCTTCATAAAGCATCCCATTGAGAAAACTAATCAGAATGTCTTTACTTTGCTCTGAGCCAAATATTTTCTTAAAGGCAAAATCGGTTTTAGGATTGATGAATCGCATAGAGTTACCTCCAAGTCAAAGTCAAAAGAAAGTGAGAAACCGACTAGGTAAGAAACCGGGTTTCTGGAGAGGAAAAAAATGAACGGGTATAACTCCGTAAGAAACCCGGTTTCTGAGTATTATTTTATGGATCAACTACTCATTTCTATCATAGTATCACAAAAATCTGAAAAAAAAGCTATTTTACTTTCCCTTTTTCCCAAAATAGATTATAATAGAAAATAAAACTATTTGATAAGTGAGTTTGGACTATGAAACGCATTGTCCTGATCGCGGGTTTTGAATCTTTTAATGCTGATTTATACCGGAAAGCGGCACAAGGCGCGACTTCTCGTTGCCCTGATTTGGATATACAGGTGTTTAGCGATCGCGCCCTTACTACCGAACCTGAAACGGTGGCGGCTGTCTTAAAAAATGCTGATGTCTTTTTTGCCAGTCTCATCTTTGATTACGATCAAGTAATGTGGTTAAGGGAAAGGGTACAAAATATCCCGACTCGTCTGATTTTTGAGTCGGCTTTAGAATTAATGAGTTTAACGCAAATTGGCAATTTTAAAATAGGTGATAAACCCAAAGGAATGCCAAAACCCGTTAAATTTATTCTCGATAAATTTAGCAATGGACGCGAAGAAGATAAACTCGCGGGATATATCAGTTTTTTGAAGATTGGGCCGAAATTATTAAAGTTTATCCCTGTCCAAAAAGTTCAAGATTTACGCAATTGGTTGATTATTTATGGTTATTGGAACGCGGGGGGAAGCGAAAATGTTGCCTCGATGTTTTGGACAATAGCTGAAAAATATTTAGGCTTAAAAGTAGGTGATATTCCTGCGGTGATCGAAACTCCTAATATGGGGTTATTACATCCTGATTATCAAGGTTATTTTGAATCACCCAAACAATATTTAGACTGGTATTATCAAAAAAATACCTCATCAAAAATTACCAATCCCCCTGTTGTTGGTATTTTACTCTATCGCAAGCACGTTGTGACAAAACAACCTTATATTCCCCAATTAATTCGCTATTTTGAACAAGGTGGAATTATCCCTTTACCCATTTTTATTAATGGTGTCGAAGGCCATGTCGCGGTGCGAGATTGGATGACAACCAGTTATGAAACTCAACAAAGAAATCAAGGTAATATTGAAACAATTTCTCTATCGAAAGATGCTGTAGAAGTTGATGCAATTGTATCCACGATTGGGTTTCCTTTGGTGGGAGGGCCTGCAGGATCAATGGAAGGAGGCCGACAAATAGACATTGCCAAGAAGATTTTGAGCGCGAAAAATGTCCCTTATTTTGTTTCCGCACCTCTGTTAATTCAAGATATTTATTCATGGACTAGACAAGGCATTGGGGGTTTACAAAGTGTCGTTTTATATGCTTTACCCGAATTAGATGGCGCGATCGATCCGGTTCCCTTGGGTGGGTTAGTCGGTGAAGAGATTTATCTCATTCCTGAGCGGGTAAAACGCTTAATTAACCGGGTAAAAAATTGGATTCAATTACGCAAAACTCCACCCCGTGATCGCAAAATAGCTATTATTTTATATGGCTTTCCACCGGGTTATGGGGCAACAGGAACCGCGGCATTATTAAATGTACCGCGATCGCTCCTTAAACTGCTCCAATCTCTCAAACAACAAGGTTATCATGTAGGAGAATTACCCGAAGATGGCGAAACATTAATTCAGCGAGTCAAAGAAGCTGATGAAATCGTCAAAATAGACTCATCGGAAGATCCCAAAAAGAGTCATAACGGACATAACCCGACAATGGTTAATGTAAAAACCCTAGAAAAATGGTTGGGTTATCTCTTGACAAGTCGCATCGAAAAACAATGGAAATCTTTAACCGACTTTGGCATTAAAACCTATGGGGATGATTTGCATATTGGCGGCATCAAATTAGGTAATATTTGGATAGGAGTACAACCCCCATTAGGCATTTCCGGCGATCCCATGCGCTTAATGTTTGAACGAGATTTAACTCCCCATCCTCAATATACCGCGTTTTATAAATGGTTACAAAATGAATTTCAAGCCGATACGATTATTCACTTTGGAATGCACGGTACTGTCGAATGGTTGCCCGGATCACCCTTAGGAAATACGGGTTATTCTTGGCCTGATATTTTATTAGGTAATATCCCTAATCTCTATATCTATGCTGCGAATAATCCCTCGGAATCAATGTTAGCCAAACGACGGGGTTATGGTGTCTTAATTTCCCATAATGTCCCCCCATACGGGCGGGCGGGTTTGTATAAAGAATTAGTGACATTACGGGATTTAATTGGCGAATATCGAGAAGATCCTCAGAAAAATTATGCCCTGAAAGATGCCATTTCTCAGAAAATTGTTGATACGGGGTTAGAAGCAGATTGTCCTTTTGAAGACGCGAAAAAATTAGGGATTGAATTTACTCCCGAAAATATGCGTTTGTTTAGTGCCGATGCTTTTAATCATTACTTAGTCAAATTATATGACTATTTGCAAGTGGTAGAAAGTCGTCTTTTCTCATCGGGTTTACATACTTTAGGCAATCCACCGAATCCCGAAGAAATGATGGCTTATCTCAAAGCTTATTTTGGCGAGCAATTATCCGAGGCAGACATTAACGCGATCGTTTTTGACGAAAATGCTCTCAAACGCGAAGAAAAGGAGAATAAAGTTTGGCAAGACGCGTTAGAAATTAAGGGTTTATTGATGCAAACAACGGATGAATTAACCAATCTTTTGCGAGGGTTAAATGGGGAGTATATTTTACCCGCACCGGGGGGAGATTTATTACGCGATGGCCCCGGAGTTTTACCCACTGGCCGCAATATTCACGCGTTAGATCCCTATCGAATGCCATCTCCTGCTGCTTATGAAAGGGGACGCGAAATTGCTAAGAAAATTATCCAACAACATTTACAGGAAAATCATTGTTATCCTGAGACAGTCGCGGTGATGTTATGGGGTTTAGACGCGATTAAAACTCGTGGGGAATCTCTGGGTATTTTGTTAGAATTAGTAGGGGCTGAACCTATTAAAGAGGGCACGGGGCGTATTGTGCGTTATGAGTTAAAACCCTTAGAAGAAGTAGGGCATCCCCGCGTTGATATTTTGGCGAATTTATCAGGGATTTTCCGTGATAGTTTTGTCAATATTATTGAGTTATTGGATGATTTATTTTATCGTGCTGCGGAAGCAAATGAGCCCGAAGAACAAAATTTTATTCGCAAACACGCGATCGCGCTAAAATCTCAAGGCATTGAGAATGTTTCGGCCCGATTATTTTCTAATCCCGCGGGTGATTTTGGTTCATTAGTTAATGATCAAGTGGTTGATGGCAATTGGGAATCTAGTGAGGAATTAGGGAAAACTTGGGAAAGCCGTAATGGTTTTAGTTATGGCCGAAATGATAAGGGTAAAGCCCGCCCAGAGGTTTTAAAAGAGTTATTGAAAGGGTGCGATCGCGTGGTGCAAGAGATAGATTCCGTGGAATATGGATTAACGGATATTCAAGAATATTACGCGAATACAGGAGGGTTAAAAAGAGCCGCGGAAAAACAAGGGGGTAAAAAAATTAAGGCCAGTTTTATCGAAAGTTTTTCTAAGGATACAACACCGAGAAATTTAGAAGATTTATTGCGATTAGAATATCGCACAAAGTTATTAAATCCTAAATGGGCTGAGGCAATGGCAAATCAAGGATCGGGTGGCGCTTATGAAATTTCACAACGGATGACAGCTTTAATCGGATGGGGGGGAACCGTTGATTTTAAAGAGGCTTGGGTGTATGATCAATCAGCAGAAACCTACGCGTTAGATCCCGAAATGTCCGCGAAGTTAAGAAAAGCAAATCCTGAAGCTTTTCGTAATATTATTGGACGGATGTTAGAAGCGCATGGACGCGGTTTTTGGCAACCGGAGCAAGATACATTACAAAAGTTACAGGCGTTGTATAATTTAACGGAGGATGAACTGGAAGGTGTCACCGTTTCCTAAAGTAGAAACCGGGTTTCTCTCGTCATCTATCACGTCAAATGACGATTTTTGAGAAACCCGGTTTCTGCCTAACACGGACAATTAACTATATAGCACTGTCTAAATGATTTGTACAATTTAGGTAGGGGCAATCCCCCCGTGGTTGCCCCGATTGATCAGGGGTAGGCACGGGGCACTACCCCTACAAATCTGTATGAATTATTTAGACTTACTATAATATGGTTAAACTAGAAAAAAAAGGAAAAATTATGAAATTTTTGATTACAATTTTTGAGGATGAAGATGGGATGTTTATTGCTGAATGTCCTTCTATTCCTGGTTGTGTCAGTCAAGGCAAAACTGAAGCAGAAGCAGAGCAAAATATTAAAGAAGCCATCAAAGAGTGTTTAGAAGTGAGAGCTGAAAAAGGAATGTCTTTAATGGTAATAACTCGTGAAGTGGAGGTATTAGTCTAATGGCTCCCGTTCCCATATTAAAGCCTAAAGAGGTCATAAGAACATTTGAAAAATTAGGTTGGGAAGTAGTACGACAGAGAGGAAGTCATATTATTCTCACAAAAGCCGGACATCCCGCGACACTCTCAGTACCTAATCATTCTGATGTTGCTCGTGGTACATTGCGAAGTTTAATTGCTATAGCCGGAGTAACAGTAGAGGAATTTTGCGAGGAATTATATAATTAAAAATATCATCCTTGAAAAAGTCATAGACTGTTAGAAGATGAATGTTTCACCAGACGCGATCGCGTCTTTCTGTAAGGGTAGGAAAATTTATGATTGAAGAGCAAGAATTTCTCTATGAGTTTGTCGAGTACGCGAAGAATACCTGATCACCATTGAAACAGGGTTAATGAATCTACAAACAAATGAGAAACCCGGTGTCTTTTTTAATTAATAATCTAAACCTGGTTTCTTTGTTTTCCCTTTAAGCTGTTACGCGTTTAAAAGTCCAGTAGCACAGGCATCTTGCCTGTGCAGTACAAGCAGGATACTTGTCCTACTTTATGTGGTTTAAATGCGTAGAGGCTTACTTCCTTTTCGCAGCATTTTTCATCTAAATTTTCGATAATTGTGCTATGGGATACATTTTTTTTTGGTGACATTCTGGCAAGATAGAGTATCATAGAATAAAATTTCTCTCTCATAATGTTCTGGTTATTGAATTTATATGAAACCTAGAATTATTGTCTGTGGTTTGGGGCGTACTGGTTATAAAATTTTTAGTTTGTTGCGACAACAAGGCGCGATCGTGACAGGAATTAGCGATCGCGCCCTGAAAGGAGAAGGCTCCGATGTGATTGTGGGAAATTTACAAGCGGCATCGACGTTATTAGGAGCGGGAATCCAACGGGCAGATGCTCTCGTCATTACGGGCAATGATGATACAATTAATTTAGCTGTTTTAATGCAAGCCAGAATATTAAATCCCAAAATTCGTATTATTAATCGTCTTTTTAATACCAGTTTAGGAGAACGTCTTGATCGCACTTTGGCTGCACATACTACCATGAGTGTATCATCCCTCGCCGCGCCAGTTTTTGCCTTTAGTGCTCTGGGAAACGTCGTGATCGGACAATTGAATTTATCTAACCAAACTTGGCCAATTCACGAAGAATATATTAATGAAATGCACCCTTGGAAAGGTCGTAAATTAAGCGATTTATGGGAAAATCCTAGCAGAATGTTTATTTACTATTTACCCATTAATAGTAAAATTGATCTCGTTTCTGCGGTACTTTCTCAAAGACAATTACAAATCGGTGATCGCTTAATTATTGCCACCAAACCAACGGTAATAAATAACCAAGAAAGCATCCCAGAAAAAATCTTGAAATTCATGACAAATTTGCGCCGTTTTAAACAGCAAAGTCAAGCCGCGTTCGCGGTGACAATGACACTGGGAATAATGATTTTTCTAGCAACATTTACATATATTTTTGTCGAAAAAGATTTATCAATTATTGATGCCCTCTATTTTTCCGTAGGAATGATGACAGGAGCGGGGGGTAATGAACAAGTTGTCGAAAAATCCCCTGATAGCATTAAATTATTTACCGTTTTGATGATGTTAGCCGGAACAGGAATTATCGGAATTTGTTATGCTTTATTGAATGATTATGTATTAGGAAGTCGATTTACAGAATATTGGGATGTGGCAAGAGTACCTCCCAAAAATCATTATATTGTCTGTGGATTAGGAGGCATTGGAATACAAACCGCCAAACAACTTCAAGAAAATGGTTGTGAAGTTGTTGTCATTGAAAAAGATCCCAATAGTCGTTTTTTAAGTACCGCGAGAGCCTTGAAAATTCCTGTGATTCAAGGGGATGCTAGTTTTGCCGCGACTCTGGAATCAGCTAATATCAAAACTGCCGCGGCTCTCTTAGCAGTAACTAGCGATGATATGACTAATTTAGAAATAGCTTTGAGTGCCAAAGGATTCGCACCAAAATTACCCGCGATCGTCCGAAATCAAGACTCCCATTTAGGCTTAATGGTGCAACAAGTTTTTGAATTTGATGTCGTATTAAGTCCCACAGAATTAGCCGCACCCGCGTTCGCCGCGGCCGCATTAGGTGGTAGAATTTTAGGCAGTGGCATAACAGCCGATAGCCTTTGGGTTGCCTTAGCAACTTTAATTACTCCGAGTCATCCTTTCTGTGGCCAACGCCTAGAAGATGCCGCGAGAATCGCGGATTTTGCACCCTTATATGTAGAAACCCAAAATCAAACAATTCATGGTTGGGATTTATTGAAAATTTCCCTCTGTGCCGGGGATGTTTTATATTTAACAATGCCCGCGAATCGCCTCGATCAATTATGGCGCACAACCGCTAATGAATTAGTGAAAAATAAAAATTAAGAACCCTTGACAGAGTTCAGAATTACCAATAAAATAACCTAAGTAGGTTGGGTTGAACCAAGTGAAACCCAACACCATCACGGTGACAATACTTTGTCAAATTGGGATAAAGTTATGCCTAAGTAGCTTGGGTTGAACCAAGTGAAACCCAACATCATGACGGTGACAATACTTTGTCAAATTGGGATAAAGTTATGCCTAAGTAGGTTGGGTTGAACCAAGTGAAACCAACACCATCACTATCACAATATAGCAATCCTAAATAGGTTGTGAGAGTTTTCGGAGTGGGAGAATCTTGCACGCGTGCGCCGAAACTATTCCAAAGCGAGAGGCGAGCACTCCTATTATTAACATTAAATTTGTTACGACTCAATTGGGATTGCTATAGGCTTCTTTGAGATAGTCCCCAACCCAACATATCGGAAACCCAACAGATTCGTTGGGTTTCGCTACGCTCAACCCAACCTACAAAAAATCACTTTTTCAAATTGGGATAAAGTTATGCTTAAGTAGGTTGGGTTGAACAAAGTGAAACCCAACACCATCACAATAGTTTTTCAAATCAAGAAAAACCCAGAAGAAACCAGGTTTCTCGATCAAACACGATCGCGCTCGGCTAACACAATAGCAAAAACGCTGTTTTTTCCATCTAACTAGCCACTGAATAGATCACAATATGGGAGTATTAATGTAGAAATGATAGTCACTTTAACAACAATTGCAATGGCAGCACAATCGTTATTTATCGCGTATCCACCTCCCAATCACGAAACAACATCCGATCGCGTTTTTTTCTTAGGTACAGCCCCCCAAAATGGGGATGTTTTAATTAATGGCAAAGTAATTGAGCGTAGTGGATCGGGTCATTTTGCCCCTAGTTTACCCTTAGAAATTGGCGAAAATATCTTTACCGTAAAATATCAAAATCAAGAAGTACAAATTAAGGTAAATCGGCAGTTAGAAAAACCAGAAATTCCAGTGGGAATAGCCTTTGCAAAAAACTCTTTAACACCCGCGGTAGACATGGCAAAATTACCCGGAGAATTAATTTGTTTTAGCGCTGTTGCCCCCCCGAACGCGACTGTATCGGTAAAATTAGCAGACCAAATTATCCCTTTAAAACCCCGCAACTTAGTCGATTTACCCGATAATAAAGCTGTCTTAGTGGGTAGTAATTCTCCCTCTCAAAGTACGATTATGCCCTATCAAGGCTGTGCCAAAACTCCCATGATAAAAGATGGGTTAAATCTGGGAAAACCTCTATTTCAATTAACCTTAAATGGGCAAACAATTAGTCAGGAAGGAACGGGTAATATTTCGATCCTTTCTCCCATAGAATTTGAAGTTGCGGAAGTGATCGCGGACATGGGAACGACGCGGAGTGGTGCTAGTACCGATTTTTCTCGTTTAACACCAATTCCCAAGGGGACAAAAGCATCTATTATCGGACGAGAAGGAGAATGGTTACAATTAGATTATGGTGCTTGGATTAAAGCCTCTGAAGTTCGTATTATTAAAGATTCTGTACCGCCAAAATCCATTATCCGCTCGGCGCGATCGCGTAAAGTTTCCGGTGCGACAGAAATTTTATTTCCCTTACAAATTCCCGTACCTGTCGCGATTAAAGAAGGGGAAAAAACCTTTACTTTGACCTTATATAATACCACAGCCCAAACCGATATTATCCGTTTTGATGATGATCCCTTAATCTCGCGTTTAGATTGGCAACAAATAGCACCTTCACAAGTGCAATATACCTTTCATCTCAAATCCGCTCAAAAATGGGGTTATAAAGTGAGATATGAAGGTACGACTTTAGTTTTATCGTTACGTCATGCGCCCGTGGAAAAAAGGGGAGAAAAACCCTTATCAGGGATGAAAATTTTGCTCGATCCTGGGCACGGAGGTCCAGAAGATAGAGGCGGAATCGGACCCACTGGTTATCGAGAAAAAAGTGTTACATTAATTGTCTCTAAATTAGTCCGAGATGAGTTAATTAAACGTGGTGCTACAGTGATAATGACACGGGAAGAAGATGTTGATTTAGACTTACCCCCAAGAGTCGCGATGATTCAAAAAGAAGAACCCGCGATCGCGCTTTCTATTCATTATAATGCGTTACCTGATAATGGTGACGCGATGAAAACAAAAGGGTTAGGCACTTTTTGGTATCATCCCCAAGCCCATAGTTTAGCCATGTTTTTGCATAATTATTTAGTGAAAACATTAAATCGTCCTTCCTACGGCGTATATTGGAATAATTTAGCCTTAACTCGTCCCTCCGTTGCCCCTTCGGTTTTATTAGAATTAGGGTTTATGATTAATCCTGAAGAATTTGAATGGATCATTAATCCTCAAGAGCAAAAAAAATTAGCCGACGCGATCGCGCAGGGGATTACCGAATGGTTTAATCAAGAGCAATCGCGCTCTGACTTGTAGAAATTTTGCTCTTAGAAAAATTACGCCGCGACGCAAAATAGGAACACGCGATCGCGGTAATTTCTACTAAATACCCATCTGACTCCTCCCCGAAAAATGAAATAAAAATGAAGAAAAAATGAAGAAAAAAAGTAAAAAAAAATAGGAATTACCTCTTGATTTATAGAAACAGTTATGGTAAAGTTAGAATAGTTTGAAAGGGAGTAGCTACTGCTGACAAAAAAAGCAGTTTTCTGAATCAACATACTGGCAAATAGCCTGGTTCAGGGGTCAAGTTTTAAGATTCTGTGAAGAGAAACAGATCAAGAAAAAAACTTGAAAGCGAGACTTTCACTAAGTTCACTACTGAGGTGAGCTTGGTGAAGTCTATGCACTTTCGTCAAGCTCCCTCAGAAAAGAGGTAAATATTCTGAGGAGTTTGAGAGAATGTTACAGGCATTTACGGCGGGATTATTACTAATTACGATTTCTGAATTAGGCGATAAAACTTTTTTTATCGCGGTAGTGATGTCAATGCGTTATCCCCGTCGCTTAGTTTTGCTGGGGGTGGTATTAGCATTAGCATCAATGACAATTTTATCAGTGTTATTAGGTAAAGCAGTTTCCTTTCTTCCTCAACAGTATATTCACTATGCGGAAATCCTATTTTTTCTAGGGTTTGGTGTCAAATTACTCTTTGACGCGTGGAAAATGCCAGCTAATGCGGAAGGGGAAATTGTGGATGAAGCGAAAAGTGCCGTTGAACAAAGTGAGAAAAATTTACAAAATAATAACAAAGATTTGGCTATTATTTTAGAGACTTTTATTCTCACCTTTTTAGCAGAATGGGGCGATCGCACCCAAATCGCGACTATTGCCTTAGCTGCATCAAATAACCCCTTTGGAGTGACAATAGGCGCGATCGTCGGACATACAATTTGTGCCTTAATTGCCGTCTTAGGGGGTAAGTTAATCGCGGGACGAATTTCAGAAAAAACAATTACTTTTATCGGCGGTGGTTTATTCATTCTCTTTGGAGTTGTCGCGATGTTTAACCCCAAGTAATTTACCTTGATCAAGTAGGGCAAGAGCAGCGCGATCGCGCTTTCCTTTGCCCTATCTTCTCTTTTCCCTCTCTGATACTTATCAATAACAGGAATAAAGGAAAAGTGGAGGAGCGCGATCGGCTAATAGCACAAAAAAGATGCTTATTGGGCATTATTTTATCTAGTCAATCAAAACAGATCATTCCCTCTAATTAAGCAACAGCTAATTCTAATTCATATTGTAAAACCAGAAAATCATCAGCTTTTAAAATTGCCATAGCATATTCATAACCTTGGTGATCAGAAAATTCTACTAAATATTCACAGTGTTGAATTTTATCATACACTTCAACAACAACACCGACTAACCCCATAGGGAGAGAAGAAATAGATTGATATTCAGGTTCAACCAGAGTTAATCGCTCAAAAGGAATAGACTTGAGCAAAGCAACAGTAGCTAATAATGGAACGCGGTTCATATTATTTAATAAATGCTGAAACTAGACGGGGATTAGGATTTTCTACAGTAATTTCCCAGAGGGTACGGAGTTCAAGTCCATTGGTATCTGGTATTGTCCAATCTACCTTAAAAAGTTGACCGTATGCCGTGGGACTCTGTTGGATAACTTCACCTTCGATCGCGGCTCTTTCAATAAGATAGCGCAAAAGATGAGGATTGTCTCTAGTGATGCCCAAAGCGGATTAAAAGACTCTGGCTTTATGTTTACCTGTGGAATGTTCTGGGTTTAAACAGTAGTTAGTGAGTTTTTGTAGAGGGATCTCCCCTTGATCACCATTAGGCAGTTTCACAGTATTTTAGTTTCATAATATAACATTTTATTTTCATATCACATTAATGCTGTTTTGTAATTAGCGATCGCGCTTTCCTTTGCCCTATCTTCTCTTTTCCCTCTCTCATACTTGTCAATAACAGGAATCAAGGAAAAGAGGAGGAGCGCGATCGGCTTCTCTTTCTAATTTAAAACCTTGACTTTAATATCAGTTTTGGAGAGGTAAGAATTACCCCAAAATTCCGGTAACGGTGTCACCCAAGAAATCGGAACAGAAATCACATCTAAGGTTTCCCCATCTTGAAAAACTTCTACAGTATATCCGGGTTCAGGATTTTTTATAGTAGGGTTATGATGGTCTAAAACAACGCCTTTATCACCTTTTTTTACAGAACTATTAGGAATATCTTGCTTAAGTTCTACCCATTGAAATAATATTGCTGTTGTCATAGTTTAGTCCTCCTAAGATTTGTCGGGATAAAGGGTTATAAATTTAACTAGACTTGATGCCTCATCTTGTTGCCAGATAGTGATCACCTTAACTAATCGACCATTGGGGCCATACCACTCACTTTTAACCTTAAAGCGAGTCCCCCAATCTGTAGGGATAACTTCGGCAACATCAGAACCCTTTACTGCTTCTATTATATCGAGTTTGAGACTAGGCCAATTGTCGAGGGTATAACCTGCTAAGGCTAAATATTCTGATTTATCGTCTTTGGGTTGATAAACAAGTAGGTAATTAGTAAGTTTGGGATCTGGAATCACCAAGTTTGGGGGAATTTTCATCAATAGCACCCAACTTTTTTAGTGAATTATATCATAGAGGATAAGCGATCGCGCTTTCCTTTGCCCTATCTTCTCTTTTCCCTCTCTGATACTTATCAATAACAGGAATCAAGGAAAAGTGGAGGAGCGCGATCGCGAAATAATTAATCTAAACAGCCATAAACTGCACAGGTAAGTCCGCCCTATTCTCAAACCGGAAATTCAATCGTTCAAACCCAATTACTTTACCCTGTTTATCTTTCATCAGTAATAGTTCCTCATCCGCTTCTTCAGCAATAAACTCTTGACTGGGATCATCAAACCAAACTGTCAGCGTTTTCCCTTCATGATCGTAGTAAATTTTTACCGCGTCCATACAATTTCTCCTCTTTTAATTTTGTCGGTTCGATAAGCTGTAATGATAAATCCTTCTCCATTTAAGTGTCTGGCGACAACGCACACAAAATATGGAGGATCTGATTTGTAATAAAGATATACCTCGGGATCAGAGAGACTCCGACGGACTTCCATTGGCTCCTGTAGAACTTGTTTGACAACATCTTCCTGCCCTGCCATAATAGAATGCTTGAGTGTTACTATTTTAGCCCAGTAAGAAGGCGTTGTTCTCACTTTGACTTTGACGGGGGTCAATATCTCAAAGTAAGGGGGTTCTATCGGTAGTTCAGATGTATCCATATTGCAGTATTTTTAACTTTTTTATCCTTCGCGAAGAAGTTTTTTCGAGCCGATTTTTGAGATAACAAGTCCCATGACTAGGATTTAGTATAGCAAGATTTTCTGATAACAAAGAAGAACACGATCGCGCTTTCCTTTGCCCTATCTTCTCTTTTCCCTCTCTGATACTTATCAATAACAGGAATCAAGGAAAAGAGGAGGAGCGCGATCGCTTAAATCAGAAAGTTGAATGATAGATTAAAGCAATTGAATGATGGTAGAAATTGGGATAAAAAGCGAAAGCTCATTATCGACAAAAGGAAGAAAACCATATTTCAAATAAAACTGTTTAACCTCCTCATTTTTAGCATCAACGATCACAGCAAATATTCCCACCTCAAAAGAGAGATTAACGGCTTTGCGAAATGACTCCATAAGTAGTTCTCCACCTAATCCTCTTCCCTGCATTGCGCGAGAAACAGCCAGTTTACCGATACGCATTGCCGGGACTGGATAGCAAGGTAAACCTTTCCGATAATTGTCCGGCAAAGACTCCCGTTTAATTTCTGCCATACTGACAGAATAATAGCCAGCCACTTCGCTATTTTCACCTGGAGGAATTGCCACAAAGGTTTTAGAAATGCCTCGGCGATCATTTTGACGAGCATATTTTTTCAGGTACTCATTTAACTCTGGTACTCCACAATCAAAATCATTCCTGGTGACGCGATAATCATCTATGGGAAAAAAAATCCATTCCATAATTTACCACTTTCCGTACTTTTCCTGATGTGTTTTAATCGCGGCTTTCAGTGCTTCATTAGGTGGGGGTGGGTTTTCGATCGCGGATGCAAAAATATCCCAGTCTCGCTCTGATAAAACAATTTGTTCGGGTTCAGGTGGTGTCTGTGTGGCTAAATTAAGAGCGGCTTCTAGTAGATATTCATTGAGAGTTTGAAATCGCATCGCGGCCGCTTTTTCTAGTGTTTCTTTTTGTGCTTGGCTCAGACTTATTTCAATTTTGGTAATGGGGGTATCGGTGGTGGTTGACATAGTTTTATCACCTTAGAGCAATTGCTTGATTTGATTCTAGCACAAGACCAATAAAATGAGTGAAATAGACGCTCTCCCCTATCTTCTCTCTTTTCCCTCTCTCATACTTGTCAATAACAGGAATCAAGGAAAAGTGCCGGGGAGCGATCTGTTTCTGAAACTTTTTCCTATTCATAATGATATCTCCCTTGGAGAAAATCTATGCGGTCATCACTCACGAAATAAACAATACGATGTTCATCAGTCAAGCGACGAGACTATGTACCAGAACCCAAATATTTTAGGGGTTCTGGTTTACCAATTCCCTGAAAAGGATCGCGCATAATTGCCTCAATTAATTTGAAAGCTCGGAGCGCGATCTTCGGTTCTGTCTCTATCCAATAAACTAAGTCTTCTCGAAATTGTGGACGAAAAACAGAATCTCTATCCGGTTTTTTTTCGGGTTCCTTTTTATCCTTCTTCGCCAATTTCTAACTCCTGACGTAGCTCTTTTAAACTTTGAGGTTTCATTGTTCTTGCTTTCGCATCTTCTAGGGCGCTGAGTAAACGTGCTGCGTTTTTGGGTGAGCGCAATAAATAGACAGTTTCCATCAAACTTTTTAATTCATCCTCGGCAATAAGCGCGACATTTTCTCCATCGGGACGGGTAATAATTACCACATCGCGATCGGCAATAACTTGGGAGCAAAGTTCTACTAGATGCTGATTAGCTTCTGTTAATGTTGTCTGATTTTTCATATTCACCGATTCTCCAATTCTCCGCGGTTTTCTTTCACGGTTAATTATAACAAGATTTTCTGATAGAGGAACGCGATACCCACAAGCCGCGTACTCGGCTTCTCTTCCTAATTTAAAACCTTGACTTTAATATCGGTTTTTGTGAAGTTAGTACAAGTACCACAATAACGCGATCGTGATCTCCCCTATCTTCTCTCTTTTCCCTCTCTAATACTTGTCAATAGACATCTGGTAAAAATCCGATCATAAAGTAGTTTTTCGAGATGTCTAATAAATAATAAGGTGGGCAAAAGCCCACCCGAAAAATCATTACGCGCCCACAGATTCCTTAGCCGCGTACATCACCTCAACCGTAATTTGCCCGATATTTCGCTCCCGTGCAAACTTCTCCGTATTCCGCTTAATCTTACCCCGCACAAACCCAGGAATCTTATTTAATTCCCCTTGCGCTTCCTTCGTCCAATTCATATCAGAATCAGCAGAAATCCCCTTAGTAATCACTTCCTTAGTATCGTGGCCACCAAAGATTTCTAATAAGTGATCTTCCATTCCCAAAGTAAAGGAATTATACACCAAATCCGTAATCTGATTCGTTCCTTCATAACCCATAAACGGCTTATAACCGATGGGGAAATTCTGAATATGAATGGGGGCCGCGATCACTCCACAAGGAATATCTAAACGCTTACCCACATGACGCTCCATTTGTGTGCCAAAAATCGCGGAAGGCTCCACGCGCGCGATCGCGTCACCAATCGCCCCGTGATCATCAGTAATAATCACCTCATCGCAATATTCGCTCACCTCTTGACGAAACCAATCAGCATCATACTTACAATAAGTACCCGCCCAAACCACATGAATACCCATCTCACGAGCCAAAATTTTCGTCATCGCGGCCGCGTGGGTATTATCCCCAAAAACCACCGCCTTTTTCCCCGTTAAATTCTGACAGTCGATCGAACGAGAAAACCAAGCCGCTTGCGACACATAAAGAGTTTGATTATTGATATAATCATCATAATCAACCTCCGCACCCATCCCATTAATCAATCCCTGAATTTTGCGGATACAACGAGCCGTTTCTACCACACCCATCGGCGTGATATCCACATAAGGCATCCCAAATTCTTCTTCTAAATACTTAGCCGTCATTAACCCTAATTCCCGATAAGGAACCAAGTTAAACCACGCGCGAGGTAAATTTTTCAAATTCTGCACAGACGCGCCTTCGGGAATCACTTCATTAACTTGAATTCCCAAATCAGCCATCAGACGTTTTAACTCAGTGCAGTCATGTTGATTATGGAAACCTAGCGTCGAAATCCCAATAATATTAACAGAAGGTTTTGCCGTTTTGCCTTCTGGTAATTCCCCTTTGCGACGCGCTTTACTCAGATAAAATTCAACGATTTGATGCAAGGTTCGATCCGCAGCTTGTAATTCATTAAAACGATAATGATTGACATCTGCCAGCATCACATCACCCTTCGCGTCTAACTGAGCACGCTCTACGAAATTATGCAAATCTTCTTGTAAAATACTAGAGGTACAAGTAGGAGTTAAAACGATTAAATCAGGGTGTTCTTCCGCATCCTTACGGACAATATTATCAACTACCTTTTCTTGAGAACCACGAGCGAGAACATTGCGATCAACCACACTCGCAGTCACCGGGGTGAAATCCCGTTCCCGCTCCAACATCGATCGCATCACGTTAAAATAGTCATCACCTAGAGGTGCGTGCATGATCGCGTGGACATTTTTAAAGGAACTAGCAACGCGAAGAGTACCAATATGGGCCGGGCCTGCATACATCCAGTAAGCTAATTTCATGTGCAATTCTCCCTATACGAGATGAAAGTTACCCAAAAGGGCGATATTTCGTGATTTTTGGGGTCGTTTTTTATTGTTGCAGACTTGCATCCCTTCGCGGGAATCTCTTTTCAAGGTTTCCTCACAAAGTTCAAGTGCAGCACCATTTTTACTACTAAGTTTCTAGTTTAGAACTAAAACAACACTAATGTTGTTTTAGTTTAATAATTCTTAATGATTTGTCAACTTTCTTAGGAATTGGCAGTTATACACAAATAGAGAGAAAAGTCAATAAATTATAGGATAGGTATAGCAACCATTGCAGTCAACTTAAGCTCAAAAGTTGCCCGGAGACTTAAGTCCCTGTCTAATAGCTGAAGTCCTCTGAAGAGGACTAAGAAAAAAAATGTTATAGCCTTTCGACTAAAGATGGAGTATGGCAAAACCCGGTTTTGTCAAGCTTTTTAAGTTTAAATGAATATCTCATCTATCCCAGAAGTGCTATACATATTTAGTCCTCTTTAGAGGACTTTTGCTTTTAGGCAGGGGTTTTAACCCCTGACGGATTTAAGTCCCTGTCTAATAGCTGAAGTCCTCTGAAGAGGACTAAGAAAAAAATTGTTATAGCCTTTCGACTAAAAATGGAGTATGCCAAAACCCAGTTTTGTCAAGCGTTTTAAGTTTAAATGAATACCTCTATCCCAGAAGTGCTATACATATTTAGTGCTCTTTAGAGGACTTTTGCTTTTAGGCAGGGGTTTTAACCCCTGACGGACTAAGGATTTGACGTTAACTTGACACCAATATATAGCAACCGCCTGGTTAGGAGATTCTTAATTGCTGAAACCCTTCTTCGGTCTTCCTTCTTCCTTCTTCCTTCTTCCTTCTTCCTTCTTCCTTCTTCGGTCTTCCTTCTTCCTTCTGCTATATAATCAAAAAAAGTTATCTATCCAGAGGAGATCGCGATGCCCACCAAACAAGATTGGGAATGGTTAGCCGCGGGTTCTGAATATCAAGCCGCGATCGCGGTTCAACAACTATTAGAAAATGGTAATTTTAACGAAGCCACAGAAGGACTTTATGTATTAATTGAATCAATGGGAAAATCGAAGAGATTAGCTTTAACAAGTCAATTAACTCGTTTAATGGCTCATATTCTCAAATGGAAATGTCAACCAGAAAAACGGAGTTCTAGTTGGAGTATAACCATTCGTTCAGCCCGTCAAGAAATCGCGGATATTCAAGAAGAAGTACCCAGTCTCAATCGGGATTTTATTAATTCGCTTTGGGAGAAATCCTTAAAAAGAGCCATAAAAGATGCACAGGATGAAATGGGAAAAAAATGTGATTTAAAATCTCTTTCTTGGACAGAAGTTTTTGATGAAAAATATAGTTTATTTGATGATGCAGATGAGGATAATTAGATATGGATGCCACATTAATTAATAAAATTCGTGGTGTTATTTATGGACACGTGATCGCGGATGCCTTGGGATTAGGAACCGAATTTATGTCAAAAGAAGAAATATCAACCTATTATCCCAATGGTTTACGCGATTATCAGCAAATCATTAGAAAAGGACATCAAGGATTATGGGAATGTGGCGATTGGACAGATGACACCGATCAAATGTTGTGTATTGTAGATAGTTTATTAAAGCATAAAAGCGTAATGCCTAGAGATATTGCCTTACGTTTATATTGCTGGGCCCAAGAAGGTCATCCAGGGATAGGAGCCACCGTTTTTTCCGTATTATTCTCTCGTAACTTTTTTAGTTTTGAATCAGCATTAAATCCCCATTTAATCGCGCAACAAGTCTGGGAAGAATCCGGTGGGGAATGTGCAGCCAATGGCGGAATTATGCGAACTTCTATTTTAGGAATTTGGGACTATCTTTCTCCTGAAAAAGTCATAGAGAATGCCGAAAATGTTTGCAAAATTACTCATTATGATCCACGTTGTGTCGGTTCCTGTGTCGCGGTATGTTTAGCAATTAGTTCTTTACTCAAGGGAGTTTCTAATATTAACAATTTAATCCAAGATATATCAAGTCAAGTGTCGATTTATCATCCCCAAATTTCGGAGTATTTTGATTTAGCCGCCACGGGAGACTTAAGCACCCTTAAGTTAAATGGCGCGGGAAAAATTGGCTATACCCTGAAAGCAATGGGAGCCGGTTTTTGGGCGTTACAATATGCTCAATCTTATGAAGATGGTATATTACAAATTATCCATGAAGGAGGAGATGCGGATACTAACGCGGCCGTTGCAGGTGGTTTATTAGGTGCAAAATTTGGGTTTGATCATATTCCTCAAAAGTGGGTAGAAGGGTTACTTTATCAGGAAGAATTGGCGAGCAAAACTGAAGCGTTTATTAATCTTCTTGAAGAAGAGATGTCCTCTGTGGTGGATGGGTGATGATCGTGTTTTTTCCTAAGATAAGATTAAGAATATAACCACAAAGGCACAGAGGCACAGAGGAAAGAAATGAGAAAGAAATGGGATACAGAAAACGCGTAGAAAACTGTAAACTTTCCCCAATGATGGAAAATTACCCCTTTGTTTCCTCCGATCCCTTTGTGGTTCATTTTCTAGTCATTCCCAATAAAAATGAGACGCGTTAAATCTAGCGTCTTCTTACTGTGACTGTTTTTTTTATTTCTCAATATACGTTGAAATAATTATATTACTTCTGAGGAATTCCTGCTGAAGAATTCCCTCTTCCTTAGTGCCTTAGTGCCTTTGTGGTGTATTCTGAGGAATTCCTTCTCCCTTCTTCCTTAGTGCCTTTGTGGTTCATTTTCTAGTCATTCCCAATAAAAATGAGACGCGTTAAATCTAGCTTCTTCTTACTGTGACTGTTTTTTTTATTTCTCAATATACGTTGAAATGACTATAGCAAGTCTCAATCATTCATACAGATTTGTAGGGGTACTGCCAGAGTGCCTACCCCTGATCAATCGGGCAACCACGGGGGGATTGCCCCTACAAAAATATTACAATTAAAATAGGATTGCTATATATTCTCTAATAGTAAAATATTCCGGTTAAAAAATATCTCCTAAACATTGACGTTGTGCTTCTAATAATTCCTTAATTCCTGTTTCTGCTAAGTCTAACATTTGATTAAGTTGCCCACGAGAAAAACTTTTTTCTTCTGCGGTTCCCTGAAGTTCAATAATATCTAATTTTTCATTCATTACCACATTAAAATCTACTTCTGCCGCGACATCTTCAGTATAGTTTAAATCTAAAAATGACTCACCTTCTAATAGTCCAATAGAAACGGCCGCGACTTGATGAATCAGAGGCGATCGCGCTAATTCTCCCTTCTGCACCAAAGTATTCAAAGCATCAGCAAGAGCAACAAAACCCCCCGTAATAGAAGTGGTGCGAGTTCCCGCGTCAGCTTGCAAAACATCGCAGTCAACAATAATAGTACGTTCCCCTAATAACTGCATATCCAAACAAGAGCGTAAACTTCTCCCGATTAAGCGTTGAATTTCCTGAGTGCGTCCCGATAATTTTAATAATTCCCTTTCGTGACGTTGAGGGGTAGCCCCAGGTAACATTCGATATTCTGCCGTTAACCAACCTAACCCCGTATTTGTTAAAAATTTAGGGACTCCAGACTGGATTGTAACAACACAAAGAACATGAGTATCACCACTTTTAGCTAATACTGAAGCCGCGGAAAACTTAGTAAAATCTCGCTCAAAAGAAATCGGACGTAATTGCGCCGCACCACGATCATCAGGACGTTTCCATGACATAGTAAATTAGGGATTGGGGAATGGGGAATGGGGAATGGGTATAGAAGAAGGAAGAAGGAAGAAGGAAGAAGGAAGAAAATCAAGGGTTTCAGCCATTAATTAAGAACGTCCTAACTGTCAATCTTGCGATAATATAGGTAATGGGTGATTTTACCATGAGCTATGAGAAGTTAACGATTAATCGCGTTTAAAATATCCTGTTGTACTTTTTCAGGAGATTGATCACCATTAATCGTTAAAAGACGCGTACAATAATCATAATACTCGACCAGGGGAATCGTGCGCTCATGGTATAAATTAATCCGACGTGACACGATATCTGGTTGATCATCCTGCCGCCCCCTCGCGAAGGAACGACTAATTAACACAGATTCCGGCACTTTTAACCAAATTGCCCAGGTTAAATGTTGTTGTAAATCATCTAATAAAAAATCTAACTCCTCCGCTTGAAACGCGGTGCGCGGATAACCATCTAATAACCAACCCTTTTTGACATCATCCATCAGAAGTCGCTGGCGGATATACTCGATCATCGTCGGATCGGGTATCAGTTCCCCTTTTTCTACATAAGACTTGGCCGCTTCACCCAGGGGCGTCTGAAACGCGATCGCGTCGCGTAAAATATCCCCCGTGGAGATCCCAGGAATATCTAAGTGTTTACACAATAACTCCGCCTGAGTTCCCTTACCCGCACCGGGCCCACCTAAAATAACGAATCTCACAGCACTTTACTCCTCATTCCCGTGATACCTAAGAACTTTAGCCCATCAGTTCACCAAATTTCAACTGTTGATGTTACAATGTTCATAATTCTTTGAGGTTTAACAATATGAGCCAAAGACTGAAAAGTTGGGAGTCTCCCCGACACCGAGGGAGAAACAACAAAGGAAAAGGCGGCGCGGCGCGATCGCGACAAGTCAAAAAGCAACAGCAAACTCTCCGCAAACTCTTAAAAGCACAAAACACCCAAAAAAATGAGAACCACGGTTCTCATTTTTCGTTTTTATCCTCCGTTAAAATCGTGTCTGGTTTACCCCACGCTAAAATGTTCGCGCAGTTGAGCTTCCTGCTCCTTCGACAAATTGGACTGGATCAGTTCCGCGGTTTGCCCTTTTAGTGCCTCTTCAACCTTATCGAGGGTGACATCACCTGTCATCAAGAAAAGCGCAGAAGTCCCTTCCGTTACCTTCTCTCGGACTTGCTTAATAAAGTCATCATTGATGCCATAATCCTGAAAGGAACCCGATAGTGCTCCAGTGAGAGCCCCGATCGCAGCTCCCACCAGTGGCATAAAGAAAATCACTCCAAACAAAAGACCCCAAAAAGCACCATCCAAGGCGCCCAAACCGACTAACGGCAAGGCTTGTTCTGTTTTAGGTTTCTTCTTGCCCAAGCGCCAGGAAACGATCGCGGCATCCTGAATTTCAATCAAATGCTGTTTCTGAAGTTCCGCGAGTTGGTGGAGCACATTCGCGGCACCATCTGGACTATGAAACTTCCAAACAGTAAGAGTCGCCATCTTGATTTCTCCCTATCTTCACTAAGTAGTTAGTTTGACTGACTTTTTTTTAAGTATAAAAGATTTTTGTTCATGGAGCCTTTTGACTGATGCAGAAACCAGCCAACCCTATCAAAAAAAGCCAAAATCAAAAATTACATTAGGGATCGGGTAGGGATTCCAGATATTGCAAAAAGTCAAATAACTCTTCATCGGAAAGCAACTGACGGGATGACTTACCCTTACCATATCGCGTCTGTAAAAATTCCCGCCCTTGTTTGGTATTCCATCCCAAACGCTTCAAATGGACATCTGTTTTCGCGATCGCGTCTGAATGATCCACCGGTTGACTCACTAACCCCTCCTCTGGCGCGACACTTTTTGGTAATGTCGTCTCTACAGTTAAAGAACTTTTGAATGGGGGATCTTCACTCAGCACACTTTCCAGAGAAGTTGGCATTTCTGGGGAAGAATCATAACTCGCGGTGAGCCACGCGTCCGAATCCATTTCTTTTAATGGCGATGATATAGTCCCAGAAGTAACAGAGGTATCCTCATAAATAGGTTTTGGGGTTGGAGTTTCCCCCAATGGAGGAACCGATTTCGGTTTGACATCCTTCTGGGGAGGGGGTGAAACAGGAGTCGAGATAGAAGGCACACTCCGACGAGATACGGATGTCGGGGCCCCAGAGACAGAAGGTGGAGAAGACAAAACCTCCGATGGAGTTCGAGGAGAAGTTGAACCTTTCCAACCAAACCAAGACAACGATCGCGCTCTGGCGGCATCTTCCGCACTTTCCACCGTATCCCCCGCCCCTAAAGCCGTCGCGACTACTACCCCATCAAGTAAGACAAGGGAGCGCACCACAAATTTACCGTTATGCACCGTGACAAATTCCGAAATTAAAGAGCCCGTCGGATAAATCGCGCGAAATTGTTCCAACATAAGAAATTTATTACCCTACATTGTCCAAGAAATGAGTGATTATGAGAGCACCTCTTGAAACTACAATAGATCAAGGTTAGTTATCCGCGTGGCTTTCTGAGCCAGTGACTCTCCCATGTCTGCTCTTTGAGTTTATGCTCCCTGAGTTTGGGTGTTGTGTTTAGCATCAAGGGAATTATTACACGATAAGCTTACGACGAGTTTAACGTCCTTGTCCTAAATTTCATCCACTGTCGTGATAGCTCCACATCGAAACATACTCATGAAGATGTGGTTATCCTGTAGAGGAAGTCAAGGCTTCTCTTGATTAACCAGTCGTGTTGGGTCCCGTCAGCAGTCGTGATGGTTTGCATAATGCTATTCTCTTTAAGCAATTTTACCAGTCATTGTTCCCGCATCCACCCGACTTGTGATAATTGACGGACTACAACACCAACTGCTTAATCTCAAAACGCTTGACGATGGACACATCATCCTTGTCCGTTAAGGCATTTCGGGTATCACCCCTTTGGGCCTTGATCGTGGCTGTTTTATCTTCGTTAAAACCGCGATCGGACACAGGCGGAAAAAGACTCTCGAAGAGCAAATGGCAAAGAGAAATTGCTCTTTTCTCTTGTCTAGTTCATCTCTTTTAGGCATTTTCTCTGCTTAATGCCTTCATAATTTGAGAAATTTTGTCGGAAAAATCTCAAATTACCCCGGATGGAGACAGAGCGAAAAGAGCGCGACTAACTCACCCCCCAAAATTCAGTAGAAACTAGAGGATTAATCGCTACATGGAATTTTCAATCGCGGCACTATTAGCTAATTTCACAGATGAGAAATTAGTGGCTCCTAAAGCCTTAGAGAAAAAACTGGATTGTAATGATCCTCTCACCCAAGCTAAATTACAAATAGCTTTGGATGCCTTAGAAAAAATTGGCATTTTAGTGAAGGATAAGGGTCGTTATCGTCGTGTTGTTGAAGAGGATGTGGTAGAAGCTAAACTTCGTTGTTCTAGTAAGGGGTTTTGTTTTGCCATTCAAGATACGGAAGGTTCCGAAGATGTTTATATTCGCGAAAGTCATCTTAGTACCGCGTGGAATGGCGATCGCGTTTTAGTAAAAATCATTAAAGAAGGAAGTCGTCGTCGTTCACCAGAAGGGGAAGTACAACTAATTTTAGAACGGGCTAATCCTTCAGTTTTAGCGCGTGTCAAACAAGTGATGACCCCCAATGGACGAGTCAGTTATCGTGCCGTACCCTTAGACGATCGCTTATTATTTGAATTAGATTTAATCTCTAATGAAATTGATTTAGAGAACGCGATCGATCACTTAGTCCATGTGGAAGTCTTTCGCTATCCATTAGGAAATAATCGTCCCCTGGGTCGAGTAGTACAAATCTTGGGTTCTGATGCCGAAACCGCCAATGATTTAGACATTGTATGTTGTAAACATGACTTACCTCGTTCTTTCTCCCATAGCGTTTTAACGGCCACAGAAACAGCAATTCCTAAATTTAAAAAGACCGAACTAAAAAAACGATTAGACTTACGTCATCTCTTGACACTTACTTTTTGGCAAGATGTCCCAGAAGGTATCAAAACCGATGAAAATGAAATCCCAGAAACCGCGAGTTTACATCCCTATTTTGAAAACTCGTTCACCATAGAAACCTTAGAATCAGGAGATAAACGCATAGGTGTTCATATTATTGATGCCACGGAGTATATTCCACCCGAATCACCGATTGATCGGGAAGCCCGCAAACGCGGTTCTACGGTACATTTAGGCAAAAAAATTGTTCCTATTATTCCCGAAATTATCATTCGCGATCGCTGTTCTTTAGTACCACAACAGGAACGCATCACGATTAGCATTCTCCTCACTATTAATGCCGAAGGAGAAGTGTTAGAGTTTGAGATTGAACCCAGTTTAATTCAAGTTGATCGTCAAATCAATTATGAAGAAGCGGAAGCAATTTTGCATGGTCATCCCTCCGATCTAACTCCCATTATACAACAACTTTCCGAGGTAAGTCAAGCACTGCGAAGTCAACGGATGAAACGGGGTTCTTTTGAGTTAACCTTACCCGATAGTATTTCTCATTATGATGATGAGGGAGAATTAGGCGTGTTTGTCATCAAAGCCACTCTTCCGGTACAATCCATGATTGCCGAATTGATTGTCTTAGCCAATCACGCGATCGCGTCTCATTTTCAAGCATTAGGAGTACCCGGAATTTACCGAGTCCAAAGCACCCCAGACATAGAAGATGTCATAGAATTAGTAAAATTATCAACCAATTTAGGTTGTGATTTATACTTGGAAAACGAAGAGGAAATCAAATCGATTGATTTTCAACGATTTACCCTAGAGTTTCCTAATTCTAAACATGAAAGGGTGTTAAATTATTTATTTGAGGATATTTTAAAGCCCCCCTCCTATAGTACCTCTCCCAAGCCTCACTTTGGTTTAGCCTTAGAAACAGGCTATCTTCATTGTACATCCCCTCTCTCACGTTATGTCGATTTATTGAATTTGCGAGTCTTAAAAATGATCTTTGAAGAGGGACGCGATCGACGCACCACCCGTGTCAAGGAACGAGTTAATTTACATCATTCATCCTGTCATGATCAAATCAATTGGAATGTCCTACCCCCAGAAATTCAACATGAATTTGAAAGCGATTTTGCCGCGAGTGTCGTCCATTTAAGTGAACGCGATCGAGTCGCCCATGATGCCGAACACGACTTAATCGGACTACAAAAAACCGGACTAATGAAGGAACGAATTGGTTTAGTATTCCAAGGATTAATTACCGGAGTACAATCCTATGGTTTCTTTGTCGAATTAGAAATCGATCAAGGAGAAGAAATAGTACGCGTCGAAGGACTGGTTCATGTTTCTTCTCTCAAAGATGACTGGTATGAGTTTCGCTCTCGTCAACAAACCTTAGTCGGCCGCAAAAATCGTAATCAATATCGCTTAGGCGATCATGTCGAAGTACAAGTCAAGAGTGTTGATTATTACCGTCAACAAATCGATTTAGTCGCGGTTAGTGCCGGCAGTCAATCATTTGATGAACCCGAAGAATAGGGAATAGGGATTGGGGATTGGGGATTGGGTAATTGGGGATTGGATAATTGGGGATTGGGTAATTGGGTAATTGGGGATTGGGTAATTGGTAATAGGCAATAGGGAATAGGGAAAGGAAGAAGGAAAATTCTTTATTCCTATTCCATTTTCAACCACCTAAAACCTCAAGCCTAAAACCTCAAGCCTTACACCCATTACCCAATCTCAATTCCCTAATCCCTAATCCCCAATCCCTAATCCCCAATCCCCAATCCCTAATCCCCAATCCCTAATCCCCAA
>JBEDKD010000169.1:0-12771 GCA_041172365.1 Cyanobacteriota bacterium
ATTTTTGCCCCCGTTTCCAAGTCCGACATAATAAGGCTAACCGCAGGGGATTTTTAATTAAATCATTAACGCGGTTTTGGTTGGGTTCCTTTAACTGTTTTAATAACTCCTGACTCTGGGTTGGATCGCGAAAATATTGTTCAATAAACTCCTGAATTTGTTGGGAATTAAAATCTAAATTGCGATAAACATCAAAATCCCTTAACGCGTTTTTCTCCGTCTCCCAAACATTCAACCGACAGGTTAACAGCACCCGTAACCCCTGCATCCATCCTTCTGTTAACTGTTGATTAATTGTGGCTAAAGGTGACGTTATTCCCATTTCATCAACCGCGTCGAGGAGTAACCAAACCTTACCCCCCGTGATTAACTTTTCAAATGCAGACACCCACTCCGACGAAACTTCCGTTAAACTTCCCGTAGCATCGGGTAACCAATTTTGGGTTAAGAATTGTCGTAAGGGTTGATTAACTTCAGCCAACCGAATTAAAATCGGATAGCCTAAATTTTCCTGTAAAATCCATCGAGAAATTTGATATAAAAGGGTAGTTTTTCCCGCCCCTGGTTCCCCAATAATTGCGAGACGTTGACCTTTAGTTTTACTATTTCCTTGTCGTAAAACTTCCTCAAAAAATTGATTAGGTTCGGTGTAGGTTTTAGTGATTTCTGTTTCTGGTAATTGATAAAACCGTGAACCTTCCTCTGGGTTAACCTCGTCTTTTAGTCGTTTTTGCTGTTCCCGTTTCGGTTCAACTAAGCCCAAGGGAACATAAAAATCGAGGGGGTTTCCGGCCGTTAGGGGGTTGGTGAGAAAGCGTTGTTTGTAGGCATCAAGGCGAGATTCACAAATTTGATGCCAGTTAATATCATCGGGTTGTGGTGGTGGTTCAGGATCGGATTTTTGTATCTCGATAATTTCGGCTAATTCTAAGTTTAAAGCCTTGAGGATTGCAATCATACAACTTTCATCAATTGCAATTCCTTTTAAACACCGTTTAACCGTGTCTAAACTCACCCTAGCTTGTGTTGCTAAATACTCCTGTGTCCAGCAATTTTTTCCAGTTTTTCCTGGTTGTCCTTCTTTTTTTTCCCGTTGAGCCATTCTCGCTTTAATTTTAGCGATTCCGTCTGAAGTAGCTGCAACACCGCGAGATTTAGACATTTTTGAACAAGTCTAGTATTTTCATTGTTTTGTTAATCCTACATCAAAACCACCCAATGATCAAAGGTGCAGAAAGAAGCGTAATCACAGAAGACCGGGCGGTTGAAACCGCGTCTACACAGACAAAACCCGCCTGCGCGGGTTGAATTTCTTCCGTAGGGGCGAATGGCATTCGCCCAATCAATCTCATCTGGCATTCGCCCAATCAATCTCATCTGGCATTCGCCCAATCAATCTCATCTGGCATTCGCCCAATCAATCTCATCTGTGTTTGTGTAGGGGCGAATGGCATTCGCCCAATCAATCTAATCATAAAATATACAATTAATTTTGTGTAGGTACTTAACGGTTTTCGAGGTTAAATCCATACTACGCAAAGAAACGATGCACCCAAACCGGGTTTCTAGCCCCGCGTGCATAAGTCCTGTGTAATGAATGAATTAGCTTAAAATTGAGAAAACATTAGAGAGCGAAATCAGATTGATTGGGCGATTGAAATCGCGACTACACAAACAAAGTCTCCCTTCGGAGACTGAAGAAATTCAACCCGCGGAGGCGGGTTTCGTCTGTGTAGACGCGGTTTTAACCGCCCGGTATTCAAACCCAAAATTCAACCCGCGGAGGCGGGTTTCGCGCTACGCGCACGCTACGCGAACGTCTGTGTAGACGCGGTTTTAACCGCCCGGTCAAATTAATTCGGCTTTATCTGTGGTTAAGTAAAATCAACACAAAAACATACAATTAATTTTGCCTACCTACTTATTGAAGAACTAAAAGAGGAAGGATTGTTATGACAGGACATCATAAATTCAACCAACTCCTTGAGAATATTTCACCCGAAAGACGGGCTAGAATTGCCCAAAAAACAGCGAAACTCAAAGAAGAAATCGCGTTAAATGAATTACAGCAAGCCTTTTTAGAAAAACAAACGGATCTCTATATTAATCATTTACGAGAGATGATTACAGTCATGGGAGGTGAATTAATTATTAAGGCTAGTTTTCCTGATCGAGAAGTGATCATTAATCGTTTGAGTGACTTACTTACAACGGAATCTCTACAGTAGGGACACGACAGTAGGGACACGGCAGTCCGACAGTAGGGACACGGCAGTGCCGTGTCCCTACTTTATTAGGACACGGCAGTGCCGTGTCCCTACTTTATTAATTTTTCATTCCTTGATGTTCATCAAATTGCCTAACCGTTTCATCGAGAATATGTTAATTATATTGTAAGTCCAAGATAGTTGCCAAAAAACTAGGTTTTCAAGTCTAAATTAAAGGGTGCAGAATGGTGCAGTTAAAGTGCTTTATTTTGCTCTGGCACTGCACTAATAATCCTACATAAATTGGTTTCATAGTTCAATAGAAAACCCTATGAAACCTAAACTTTTAGGCATTCTCTATGCCATCATCGCGCCTTTCTTTTATGGCTTGCTGCCTTTATTCTGGCGGTTTGTTCCCCTCCCCACAGAACATTTAATTGGTTTTCGCTGCTTATTTACCTTTATCACCTTGGGGACAATTTTATTGATCACTCGTCAATGGGATACCCTTCGGCATTTCAGTGGCACTTTAATTACCAAGGTAGCTAAATCCGCCTTTTACTTAACATTACACTTAGGTTTTTTTATGGGCGCGATTTCCCTGGGCTATCAAGTAGAAGCCGCGATTGGGATGTTCCTCGCGCCAGCCGCCACTGCTATTTTAGCTGCAATTTTCTTAAACGAAAAACTCAACCCCCTTAAATACTTTTGTGTTGCCATTTCGGTATGTGCCGCGATGATTTTCTTCCATGAGGCACACCAATTTCCTCGTTTTGCCCCATTAATCGCGTTAACTTGGGGGGGGTATTTATGTCAACGCAAAGACGCGTTAAAAGAAGTGGATAACCCTATTTCCTATAGTTGGTTAGAACAAAGTTTGATCGCGGGAGTGTTAATTTTAATTTTTCTTTATCGTGTTTCCGCGGTTAATTCTCAAGCCTTAACTGCTGTTAATGGGAATGCTTTCTTAGTCTTAGGTGGCGGCTGTGCCTTAGCTACAATTGCCAGTTTTTTGCAAGCCAAAGCCTCTCAAATCATAGACTGTGCTCAGGTAGGAATGTTAGGGGTTATTTCTCCCGTAGTGCAGTTTGGGATCGCGGTATTAATCGATCAAAAACCCGTCAGCTTGTTACAAGGAAGCGCGATTTTATTGTTATTAATAGCCGTGGTTATCTACAACTGCCCACCTCTCAACCCTATTGTCTCAAAAGCCAATTAATCACACCGATTCCCCTTTTCAAGCCGTTCCCCCCTTTTTTCGGGGGGTTAGGGGGATCAAGGATCATCATTCAATTTTATTTAATAGGAGTTAATCGTTATGTCGTCTTGTGAGCAAGTCGGTTGCAAACTGAGAAAAACATCTGACAATCAAGCCGTTTGTTTAAAAAATGGTTGTGTTTTCAAGTTAGAAAAACAGCAAACTTATGACTCTAATGGCAATGATATTTTCTGGTTTATATTAATCGCCTTGGTAGTATGTTTTATTGTCATTTCTACCGCAGGATTGTAACCCGTGGCTGAAGAAACCGGGTTTCTTGCTTCAACCCTTTCGAGGTGCGAAAACCCCTAAAGAAACCCGGTTTCTCTCCTCACCGGGGGCTCCAGAAACAGGGTTTCTTACCTAAACCCTTTCCAGGTGCAAAAACCCCTGAAGAAACCCGGTTTCTCACCTCACCCCGCACCTCTTAGAAACCGGGTTTCTTACCTCAACCCTTTCGAGGTGCAAAAACCCCTAAAGAAACCCGGTTTCTCTCCTCAAGGGCGATCGCGATAGAAACCGGGTTTCTTACCTCAACCCTTTCGAGGTGCAAAAACCCCTGAAGAAACCCGGTTTCTCTCCTCACCCACGATCGCGATAGAAATATGATAAAAATCGGGTTTCTTGCGTAATAACAAGAAACCCGATTTCTTTAAAGATTTAATCTCAAATCAAAAATCCCTATTACCACATTCCTCGCACGGGTTTCGTCGGCTCAACTGTAGTTTCAGTTGTTGTCGTCTCTGTGGTAGTTACGGGTTGGGTTGTTACAGGTTGGGTTATTACACGGGTTGTTACAGGGCGGGTTGTGGATGTTGTCGATGTTGTCGATGTTGTCGATGTTGTCGATGTTGTCGAATTTATCGGAGTTTTGGAAGTTGTAGAAGTTGTGGATGTTGTGGAATTTATCGGAGTTTTGGAAGTTGTAGAAGTTGTGGAAGTTGTGGTTTGAGGAATGACATTGACACTATCGACAATGATACTATTATCTTTGACAACCGCGACAATGCGCTTTCCGGCAGCTAAACTCTTAATTTTGATAGTTTCCAGGGGTATTCTGAGGGTTTTAATTTGACCATTATCTAATTGAATGGTGACGACATCACCGACAACATTTTTAATATTTCCACTGTAGGCGGTAAAGACTTGTTGACTGATTTCTTCTGCACCGATTTTTTCGACAACGGGGTTGGCAAATACGGGAGCCGCGATAACTGAGACGATCGCGGATAATAATGCACCCGTTAAAATGGAGCGATGGGAAAAACGCATGAAAACCTCACTTGATTCTCTAGGGGTATAAGTGAAGTGCAAAACTTGACACTTCTTCTTTTTGTTGCTTGCTTTCTTCTTTCATGGTTTTTTTTCCCAATCAGGAATAAGCCAAAAAAACCTGGTTTTTCCCAGTCTTGCTATCCGTGACGATTTTTGCCGAAGAAACCCGGTTTCTGTATCAAAGGAAAGAAAACGGGGGGAGCATCCCGATTTTTTAGGGGCGAAGCATTCCGGTATATAGGTTATTAGTTGTAATTTGATATTTACTGCCGGAATGCTTCTCCCCTACAGACATATTTGCCAAAATGAGATGCACCCACCGGTTTCTCCCCTGTTAACTTACAGATGATTCCGGTTTGGTTAATTTCTCACTAATGATTAAACAAACTCCGACAAAAATAAACGCGATCGCGCCTAATATTCCCTTCCCCCATAATGGGATAACATCAGGTTGCATAAAGATCATGCCATAGACACTCATCGCGAGGGAAAATCCCCCAAAATAGATACCCACTCCTAACCCTCCCCGTTGGGCTGGTACGAGGGATAAGGCAAAAGGGATCGCGCCATTGGCAATGAGACTATATGCTGTGATAAAGACAAGTATTAAGACACTAATGATCAAAGGATTTTGACTTAATACCATGAAAATTAGGATGAAACTGGTTAGGGCTAAACCTCCTAACATCGCGGGAATATTACCGATTTTTACCGCGAATTTGCCCGCGGGTAATGCCATGATCGCGAGGCCGATCGCGATCGCAGTCATTAACAATTTGATATCTGTATTAGGAAATTGCATTTTTAAGACTTTTGGTAAAATTTCCCCCATCATTAAACGAGTGCCCATCGCGACTCCCATCCCGGTTATGGCAATTAATCCTAATTGGGGAATTGATATAATTTCTGGAGGGGTTTCTGGGGTAATTTCGATCAGGGTACGATCGGGATTAATTTTTCGTAAAACTAAAACTGCACCTAATAAAACAAAAGACGCGATCGAGAATGTGATTACAGGACCTAAACTTAAAATAAAATCACTCGCGATCGGACGAAACCCCCCCGCCAAACCTCCTACTAAAATTAAGACACTCATGGCTTGAGGTAATTCGGTTTTTGTCGCGTATTGTCCCAAAAGCGCGATCGCGGGGGCACGAAAAACCGCCATTGCCAAAGCCCAAGCAACTAACGCGACGGGTAATATCCAATGGAAGGCTAACATCGGTTGGCCAAAAATAAAGATAACCGCAATCAGAATTAACAAAGCCGATGAGAGAATAACACCTAACATAATTAAGGGAAAACGAGTCCCTAACCAACGTCTTTGGTTATCAGAAAGACTCCCCATAATAGGTTCGAGCAGAATCCCAAAAACATCTTCTAAAATCGTAATTCCTTTATCCCACCCCGGAAAACCAAAACCCTCTAAGAGTTTCGGTAAAAAAATGCGATAAAGCATCCAACTTAGGGTAATTGCCCCTTGAATTGCGGCAACTCCACCCACTTGTCGCCATAGGACTAAATGGCTTTTTGGGGATTCATTCATAATGCTTTTTGTTATATAATGGTGTTAGGGTAGTTCTGTTTTTTTATGAACCACAACGGCACAGATAAGACAGAGGAAATAAAGAGAAATTTCAGAGGAAAAATGTCTCTGTCCTATTGTAGCACAATTTTTTACCAATACAAGTATAAATAAGTGAAAAATATGAAAATTAAACTGGGTGATTTTGGGCGCGTTCAAGGGAAGATGCTTGGGGGCGCGATCGGGTTGAGTGTTATCGGCGCTTATCCCTTATTAACGATGGCGGAAAATCCGATAAAAATAGAAAATTTGGCGAATGGATACTATCGCTATAGAGATAAATTTGAACTGAATAAACCCTTTCGAGAAGTTTTATTTCGCAAAATGGGCGCGTATATTATTGGGAGTGATATGGATGGGAGTAAAAAACAAAGATTTTGCTTTAAAGGAGTCGCGTTAGGAAATAAAATTACACAAGTGATTATTGCATATCAAGTCATGTATCCTATCCCCAATCAAAAGCCGCCAAAATCAGAACCGATCTGGCGTTTTTTTGTGGGTGCGGATATTGATTTTGATCGACTTTATCCATTACAAACACCTCCGGGTATGGAGTTATATCAATGTTTAGAACTTTTTTCACCTAATCTTAATGATTTTTAGTTATACTAAGCTATTAAGAAAGTCCTATTAGTAACACAGGCTTCTAGCCTGTGATAAGCAGGATGCTTGTCCTACCTAAATTGATTTTATTGATTCTGCCCTCTTCCTTCTTCCTTCTTCCTTCTTCCTTCTTCCTTCTGCTATAAGTCTAATTGCTCCGGTGTCATATTGGTATTCCCTCTTTACGAATATTTCTTAACAAAGGACCATTGCGGTAAGTAAACCGCTCTTCATCAATATATAAACAGCTAATTACTTCATCATTTTGTAATGATAAATCTGCGACTATTTCTAAGCTTCTATCAATCTCCTCACCCGGATTGACAACTCCTTTAAGAATTACTAATATATCAATATCTGAACCGGGAACGGCTTCCCCTCGCGCCTGGGAACCGTAAAGCATGATTTTCACTAGGCGATCGCGATAAAGATTTTCCAAGCGCGATCGTAATTCCATCAGAATTATTTGCAGTTTTTCGTTAAGTTGCATAATTTGATGACACCAATAAGTCTTAAAACCCAAAATTCAACCCGCGCAGGCGGGTTTCGCGCTACGCGCACGCTACGCGTTAGCGCAGCTTGCGCCTTTCTCGCAAACGTCTGTGTAGCCGCGGTTTTAACCGCTTAAAACCCAAAATTCAACCCGCGCAGGCGGGTTTCGCGCTACGCGCACGCTACGCGTTAGCGCAGCTTGCGCCTTTCTCGCAAACGTCTGTGTAGACGCGGTTTTAACCGCCCGGTCAAATTAATTCGGCTTTATCTGTGGTTAAGTAAAATCAACACAAAAACATACAATTAATTTTGCCTACCTACTTACTCATACTAAAAAGGACCCTGCTACTATGGCTCTTCCTACCAACTCCACACCTCCCACCTTTGGTACCCGCCGCTCTCGTTTCACAGCGCCTACCATGCCTGACGTTTCTACCTTAGTCCCTGTAATCTTATTACAGCGGAAAGGTACGTCGGCTGATGGCAGCACAGATCCACGCCAGCTTGCCTCTAAGAAAGACGGCACGGTACATCAGGCAGTCCTGATGAATCTCGTAGCGGTTAGTGTCGAAATCGAAGGCCAGAAGGTATACTTCCCTGACGTTACCGAACAGTTCAAGATGCCGGCCCCCGGCACCCCTGAACTCAAGGAACTATTAGCTAAACCCTCTGGCTTGTTCGTCGAAGCCCTCTTTAAGCCAGACCTAGATCGTCTTCGTGCTGACCTAGTGGCTGGGCATATCGACATGAACTTCACAGTTCAGGCACTTGATGCTGCCATTGCGGAAAACAAGCTGAACTCCATCTTGCCTCCTATGGCAGCCTTGAAGGCTTTAGGCTATGTCACTAAGCAATCATGGACGATTGCCGACGTAATGTTCGGGCAAAAGACCATTAATGTTCAACTCTTGAGTGAAGATCTAGGTGACGCTTATGCCGACGGCTTTGACAAGTTACGCAAGCGGTTTGGCTTCCCCAACGTAGCATTCAAATGCTACATAGACCCAATCCTCACAGTCACCGAGTTGTCCAGTGGATTCTCTTACTCGGTGACTGTTTACTTCATGTGGGCCAATAATGAGTTGGACCCCGCATTCGCGCTTAGTGGTAAACCGTTCAGCACTCCCTACTCTGTGGGGAAACAAATTGAAAGGAAACAGTTGAGCCCTGTTGCCCCTACTAGAAGACCGCTGTAGATAGCTCCCTCTCCCTACTCTGTGGGGAAACAAATTGAATGGAAACACCCCGTGAAGGACCTCTGCGGAGACCTCTAAGAGGGATTCTCCCCACTAATAGGGGAAACTAATTGAATGGAAACGCTGGTAAAGCCTATTATCTTTTGGTCTACCT
Source organism: Cyanobacteriota bacterium (assembly GCA_041172365.1). GTDB lineage: Bacteria > Cyanobacteriota > Cyanobacteriia > Cyanobacteriales > Microcoleaceae > JBEDKD01. The sequence goes on from JBEDKD010000169.1 coordinate 8,771, forward strand.
CTGATCTCCCCACTAATAGGGGAAACTAATTGAATGGAAACTTCGATATCCGAGCGATGGCTTTGGTTGCCTTTTTGGTCTCGCCACTAATAGGGGAAATTAATTGAATGGAAACACATACCGCTTACCAATTAATTATATCCTTCAGTAGAAAATGAAACGCTATCAAAAGCTACTCCTCTTAGGTCTTACGTTAATTACCCTACTTAGCTCTCAGTTTTTAGTTAGGGCAGTTAACTGCCCTTCCTATGGTTGTCTTCCTAGAGTCAAGGATGAAACCATCGTTGTGAGGGGTAACACTGTCACAGGTGAGGCGGCTGGAATCCAGTACTACAAGAAATTTAGAATTAACTGCCGTACAGGAGAGTATGTGTCTTCTTATGGAGGGAGCAACATCTTTAATGGAAAGGGCAACATCTTTAGGGTCTCTGCCAAGCAACCAGACGCAGTAATGGCCGCAACCATTGGGATGTCCTGTCCTGAGTAGCTTTTACAAGGACATCCAAGTTATGTCTTCTAAGACAACTTATTAGACATCTCCAAAAATCAACTTTCACTCAATACAGAGTACGATCGCGGGGTGGGGCGGGTTTATCAATATCTAGGCTGGGTATATTCATTGGTTGGCGAAAGAGTACGATCGCGGGGTGGGGGCGGGTTTATCAATATCTAGGCTGGGTATATTCATTGGTTGGGGAACCCGCCCCTACTTGTCGTAACTTCAGTGACAAACAATCAATTAATAAACAGGCACCGAAGCATCGACTTCTTTACTCCAAGCATTAATGCCACCTTTAACATTAATTCCCTCAATACCTGCTTCCTTAAGAATTGCCAAAGCCTTCGCCGAACGCCCCCCCATTTTACAATGGGCAATTAAACGATTACCGTTTAATAATTCCTTAACTTTGCTAATACCTTCCCCCCGTTCAATCTCAGGTAAAGGAACCAAAAAAGAACCCGGAATTTTGGCAATTTCATACTCATTGGGGTTACGGACATCAATCAGGACAAAATCCTTCGAGTCACTATCAATTAACGCCTTCAGATCCTGAACCGTCATCTCTTGAATATCCATTTTTTCTTGAGCCTCCTGTGCTTTGTTAATACCGCAGAATTGTTCGTAATCAATTAATTTTTCAATAACCGGACGAATAGGATTTAGTCCTAATTTCAACTCACGGAATTTCATATCTAAGGCATTATATAGTAACAAACGACCCCCTAATGTTTGTCCTTTCCCTAGAATAATTTTAATAGTTTCCGTGGCTTGAATACAGCCAATTACACCCGGTAAAATCCCTAAAACACCACCTTCCGCACAAGACGGAAGCATCCCTGGTGGGGGGGGTTCTGGATATAAATCCCGGTAATTGGGACCCCCTTGATAATTAAAGACACTTGCTTGGCCTTCAAAGCGAAAAATAGCCCCGTAAACATTAGGTTTATTTAACAATACACAAGCATCATTTACCAGATAACGAGTGGGGAAATTATCCGTACCATCCACCACTAAATCATAGGGTTTGATAATATCAAGTGCATTGGCCGAAGTCAAACGAGTTTCATAGAGATCAACTTGACAATAGGGATTAATTTCTAAGATGCGATTTTTCGCCGATTCAATCTTAGGTTTCCCTACCCAAGATGTACCATGAATAACCTGACGTTGCAGATTAGAATGATCGACAATATCAAAATCGACTATGCCAATTTGACCAATTCCTGCTGCCCCCAGATACAATAATAGAGGAGAACCTAGTCCACCAGTCCCAATACATAGGACTTTGGCGGCTTTGAGACGCTTTTGCCCTTCTAATCCTACTTCTGGTAGAATCAGATGGCGCGAGTAGCGCTCATATTCCTCTGGTTTTAACTGGATTTCTTCCAGATTGGGATTTAACATGAGAGTCTATTGGTGATCGGGGATTGGTGATCGGGGATTGGTGATCGGGGATTGGTGATAAGGGATTGGTGATGATGAAATTTTTGTTGTCCCCAGTCCCCAGTCCCTAGTCCCTAGTCCCTAGTCCCCAGTCCCCAGTCCCCTGATATTACTCAAATCAATATCATACATCAATGAGGTATTGTGGATGATAAAATTTGAGCAAGAAACCGGGTTTCTGCCTAAGTGTGATTAATGAGGAGATAATGTGGTTTTGAGTCGATATCTCACTGTGGCATAAATAGATTTATAGGAAGCCTGAATATGATACTCTTGATAGATCCATTCTTGAATTTCATTATAACTTTTAAACCCCTTATTGGGATCTTTGAGACGCTGTTCTAAACTGGCACAAATTTGAGGAGTTATTGTCGGTTTGCGCCCGCCACTATGATTAATTTTCAATAAACCTTTTAACCCTTGAGTGCGATATTTCTTTAACCATCTTTGCAGAGTAATTCGATTTACTCCTATGGTGACGGCTAAATCTTTGACTGTGGTGATTTTAGCGAGTTTAAATAGATATAAGGCTTGGATTTTCTGAAAGCTACTCGCGGTAGTTTGCTCGTTTAATAAGCTTTTTAATTCTTCAATGGTTTCTGTTATCTGTAATTTACAAATTCCTGACATTTGAGTTACCTTCCTCTGAGATTTTAAGGTTAAACTATATTTTTTTTGATAAAGTTAATGATGAGTTCTAATCCTTCTTGTGTTTTTAAATTGCTAAAAACAAAGGGTTTAGTACCTCGCATTTTTTTTGTATCATTTTCCATGACTCCTAAATCGGCACCGACATAGGGAGCTAAATCGGTTTTGTTGATCACTAATAAATCTGATTTTGTGATGCCTGGACCGCATTTTCGGGGGATTTTATCCCCGGCTGCGACATCTATTACATAAATAGTTAAATCAACTAATTCGGGGCTAAATGTCGCGGCTAAATTATCTCCGCCACTTTCGACAAAGACTAATTCTAGTTGATGGTTAAATTGGTTTTCTAATTGTTCGATCGCGACTAAATTAATAGACGCGTCTTCTCGAATCGCGGTATGGGGACATCCTCCAGTTTCGACACCTAAGATCCGATCGCGCTCTAAGGCTTGACTTCTGACTAAAAATTGGGCATCTTCTTGAGTATAAATATCATTAGTAACAACGGCAAGTTGATATTCCTCTCGTAAAGCCTTACATAATGAATCGACTAATGCTGTTTTTCCCGAACCCACGGGGCCGGCTATTCCTACCCGAAATGCACTCATGTGTTTTAGCTGTAGTTTAGTCAATAAATTTGGGATGGAAAAATAGGTAATTTTTCGGATTGACAAAAGTATTACCTAATAATATAGATTAACTACGAAACAGTCGGCTATATTGGGTTTCGTGAGCCATACTCGCGAGGCTAAGTCCCCAATTACAACTGTTAAGTTGATCATCCTCTAATCCTAAAACTTCTTGAGCACAATTGTGAAGGGGTAATGATAAATCTAGTAACATTTGTTGGCCTGCGGTTTGCCCCAAGGGGATAAGTTTAACTCCAGCATTGACAAGATTACTCGCCCAACTGTATAAATATCCTAAAATAGCAGATTCCGGGTCTATTTGCCAGTATGTCGCGGCGATGCCAAACGCGATCGCGTAATTACAGGGACTTCCACAAGCGTTGAGGGTATCAGAGAGGCTCAGGGAGACATTCTCAGAAAAGCGCGATCGAGTATCCTGTAACAATTTGACTAACATTCGTCCCATTTGCCAACTTTGTTGACGTAATTCGTCACTTTCTCTAGTAGCACTCGCCCATCCATTCCAATAATTTAACGCGGTGAAATCTCCTAATCGAGCCGCGTTATAAGCACGAAGCATAAGAGCGGTTTCGATACGGATAGATCCCCATCGTAAGCCATCTTCTAACCATTGTCTTAAACTGATATTGTTATTAATAATACCTTGTTCTACCAGTATTTCTAAACCTTCTGAATAACAATAGGCTCCCACCGGTAAGGTGGAGCTGGCTAATTGTAGTAATGACAAAATCGACATTATGGGTAATGGGGATTGG
>JBEDKD010000170.1:0-3769 GCA_041172365.1 Cyanobacteriota bacterium
CCCTATCCTCCCCCTCTTCCTTCTTCCCTCTTGCTTCTTCCTTCTTCCTTGCTTCTAAAATCCCATAGCTTTAGCCACCGCGTCTAAATCAGGTTCAATACCCTGCTTAAACTCGTTGCCACTATGATTAATAGCAGTATCAGGATCTTTCAAACCATTACCCGTCAAGACACAAACCACCGTCGCGTTATCGGGAACCTGATCCTTCACCTTCAATAAACCCGCGACAGATGACGCGCTGGCAGGTTCACAGAAAACGCCCTCTTGAGAAGCCAAAATCCTATACGCGGCAATAATTTCCTCATCTGTCACCGCGGAAAAACTACCGCCACTGGCATCTTTCGCCGCGACAGCTTTCTCCCAACTGGCAGGATTACCAATACGAATCGCGGTGGCTAAGGTTTCAGGGTGAGCTACCGGAGCTCCATTAACTAAGGGTGCTGCACCCGCGGCTTGAAAACCCATCATACGAGGGAGGCGATCGCATTTGCCCACCTGATGATACTGACAAAAACCCATCCAATAGGCCGTAATATTGCCAGCATTGCCCACGGGGATACATAACCAGTCAGGGGCATTCCCTAAAACATCCACCACTTCAAACGCGCCAGTTTTCTGGCCTTCCAAGCGATAGGGGTTCACCGAATTAACTAAAGTTACCGGATGAGTTTCCGCCATTTCGCGGACAATTTCCAAAGCTCGGTCAAAATTACCCTTAATGGCTAAAACTTCCGCGCCATAAAGTAAAGCTTGGGCTAATTTCCCTAACGCGACATAGCCATCGGGAATTAAAACAAAGGCGCGCATCCCCCCCCGACGGGCATAGGCAGCAGCAGCCGCGGAAGTATTACCCGTAGAAGCACAAATAACAGCCTTCGCGCCCGCTTCCTTGGCTTTGGAAATAGCCATAGTCATACCCCGATCTTTAAAACTACCCGTGGGGTTAAGACCATCAAATTTTACCAGGACTCGCACCCCGCGTCCCACCATCTCCGAAATCACGGGTACTGGAATTAGAGGAGTATTGCCCTCAAGTAGGGTAACTACGGGAGTATTAGGCGTTACCGGGAGATAAGCGCGATAAGCTTCGATTAAACCCGGCCAACCCCCTGGGCGGGGGAACGCATCACCAACAACAGATTGATTTACAGACAAAGTAAGAGTCACGATTTCAATGAATTCTGAGGCTTTAAGGCCTTGGACTAAAAACCCATTTTAACTTTACTGCCTAATTTAATGTTTAAGTAATCTCACTTGTGGTTAAAATAACTTAACAATGTGAATATAAGTAATAATAACTACCTAAACCCTCATGTCGACTCCTTCATCTACTTTATCCCGCCCCCAAAGTACCCTGACTCCTTCCCAAGGGGCCAGAGCCACCGCGACCCCCCCTAGTTGTAAGGTTGAGTCCATGAAACTTCTCTACTCGGCCGATCAGCAAGTTAAGTTCCTTCACTTACAAGCGGAAGTCGAGTCTTTGATGATTGAACTGCAAACGATCAAGCAGCAACGTGGGATCAATGCCCCGTCAGACATTCATCCTCATACAACTTGCGATAATAACTAAAAACTGTGGTATAAACAGTAAAGTTTTGCTATCCCTGTATCTTTGATAACAAACTTTTCCCAAGTTACGGACTCGTATCGGTTCCACCTATCAAAATAGTTTCCTCGGCCAAATAGAAGGAAATACACTATCGAGAAGGTTTGTCTTGTGTTTGAGACTCTACTGATAGTGTATTTCTCCCTCAATCTGGGAACTACCGCGAGGTCTTTCTCCAGAAGGATAGAAATTTTGCTGGTTGATTTTGGCTATAGGAAATAAATTCGCCCTAATATACGGAGACACTGGATCATCCATGACCGCATCCATCACAAAACCCTTGGATTTAATGTCTAATTCTCAGACGGCTGGGAACTTGCGTCTGAAAGATATTGTAAAGAGTCTGCCCCGCGAGGTTTTCTTGAAAAATCGTGCTAAGGCTTGGACTATGCTTATTGTTAATGTCGCGTTAGTCGTGTTGGGGTATTGGGCTCTCGCGATCGCGCCTGTTTATCTTGTACCGATTTTATGGATTTTTGTCGGTACTGGACTTACGGGTTTTTTTGTAATTGGTCACGACTGTGGTCATCGTTCCTTTGCTAATCGTCATTGGGTGAATGATTTGGTCGGACATCTGATGTTTTTACCTTTAATTTATCCTTTCCACGCGTGGCGTATTTACCATAATCATCACCATAAACATACTAATAAGATGGGTGAGGATAATGCTTGGCAACCTTGGGAACCGGATTCTTATGCGGACGCGGGTGCTCCTTTACAGTTTTTCTATCGTTTAATTCGGGGTCGTTTTTGGTGGGTCGGTTCGATCGCGCATTGGGCGGTTTTACATTTTGATTGGACGAAGTTGGAAGGGAAACAACGGGAACAGGTGCGTTTTTCTTCGTTGTTTGTGATTATTGGTGCGGCGATCGGATTTCCGATTTTATTTGCCACGGTAGGCTTCTGGGGTGTGGTTAAATTTTGGTTAATGCCTTGGTTAGTCTATCATTTCTGGATGAGTACCTTTACCCTTGTTCACCACACTACCCCTGATATTATTTTTGAATATCCTGAGCAATGGAATGAAGCGATCGCGCAATTAGGGGGAACGGTACATTGTGTTTATCCGGGTTGGGTAGAGTTTCTCTGTCACGATATTAATGTTCATATTCCCCATCATATTTCGACCGCGATTCCTTCCTATAATTTGCGGATGGCTCATCAAATTATTAAGGACAAATGGGGCGCGATCGTTCCCATTCAAGAAAGTCGTTTCTCTTGGGAATTAATGAAAGAAATTACCGATAAGTGTCATTTATATGATGACGAGAAAGGTTATCAAAGTTTTGCGGAATTTGAAGCTCGTAAACATTAAGTTTTGACGGGTTGAAAATTCTATAAAAAAACCGATTTCCACAAGTAATCGGTTTTTTTTATGTAAAAAAATAACAGTAGGTTGGGTTGAACAAAGTGAAACCCAACACAATCTAGTCAGACTTTTCTAAATTGGTATTATGGGCAACCACGAATTCGTATTTGCGTAAGTGCTGACTGGAAAAAAACGCTAATAATCACTTAATAAAAACTCGAAAAAGGTGGCACAAATGACTTATTCTAAGGATGAAAAAACGTCTAATTTAGAAAAAGCCGTCGCCCGTTATCAGACAACACTCCAAAGATTAGAAACCGGAGACAAGATATCATCAGAGGAAGTATTAGATGTATTAATTGCCCGTGATGCGGTTAAGGAAAATTTGCCTGAAAAAACACAAGTCTCCAGTCAAATTATCGGAAAAATAGTAGATTTAGATGCTCGTTTAAAACAACAAACTCATCAGATTGTTACTTGGGGAAAATTAAAAGAATGGCAGGTTTTGTTTCAAGTAAATGAGTGTCAGTGGTGGTGGTTTATGAGTGAAAAAGAAACCAGAACACCCCAAGAGGGGTATAACATGATTTGGGATGGTTTAAGCATTGTTTGTCTCACCGCGTTTGTGGCTTATATGACGAGTCTTGTTCCTCGTTTTGCTGTAGGTGGATTATCGCTTTTTGAATCTTTTGGAGTTGTCGGGCCTAGTAGTTTGATGGCCTTAGCTTTATCAAGTCTTAATGGTGGGGCTGGTAAGAAATTTATTGATAATGCTTTGCAACAACTTGGGATTCCTAAAACCTATCACTCTCTGGCGACTTTTGGTGTCGCGTTCTTATTATTAATGGGCGCGA
>JBEDKD010000171.1:0-17358 GCA_041172365.1 Cyanobacteriota bacterium
CCCCTAGCCCCAGTCTCCTAGCCCCCGACAATAATTTCTGATTAAAGTTGGTAAAGTTCGCCATACTTTTGACGAACATAACTCAAAAATGGCTCAATGGTCAAGGGGGAATTTGTCACTTTTTCTATCAATTCATTGACGGTATATTTCCGACCATGTTGATAAATGTTATCCTTGAGCCAATGGTGCAAAATGGTAAAATTCCCTTTCTCTATTTCTGAGGGAATTTCGGGATGCTCTTGTAAGGCTCTCGCGTAAAATTGAGCACTGAGTAAATTCCCTAATGTATAACATTGAAACATTCCCCCAATCGTACCGACATACCAATGGACATCTTGCATAACCCCTTCACTATCATTACTCGGAATTAAACCGAGATCCGCCCGATATCGTTCATTCCATGCTTCAGGGAGATCCTTTATTTCTAATTTCCCTTCTAACATCTGCAATTCTAAGTCAAAACGAATCATTACATGAAGATTATAGGTGACTTCATCGGCATCTGTCCGAATCCGCGATCGCACGACTTTATTAATCCCTCGATAAAATATATCCGGGGAAATCTGACTTAATTGTTGGGGAAATACTTGTTGTAATTGGGGATAAAAATAATGCCAAAATCCGCGACTTCTCCCCACCAGATTTTCCCATAAGCGAGATTGACTTTCGTGAACTCCTGAAGACACACCACCCGCTAAAGGTGTTCCTTCAAAATCGTGGGAAATTCCTAATTCATAAAGCGCGTGTCCGGTTTCGTGAATGGTACTAAATAACCCTTGGGTGATGTCATTTTCATAAATGCGGGTAGTAATTCTCACATCATCTATGGAGAAATTTGTCATAAAGGGATGCAATGTTTTATCTTGTCGCCCTCTATTAAAATCATAACCGAGACGCTCGATTACTAAATGACTAAATTTTAATTGTTTATCTTCGGGAAATTGTTGACATAGCGACGAATTATCGACTACTTCTTGAGATGAAATCGCGGCAACGATGGGGACTAATTCTTCGCGTAATCTGGTAAATAACGGTTGTAATAGTGACACTTTCATGCCATAATCACTGCGATCAATTAGGGGATCTGCGATATGTTCATAACCCGGAAAAAAGTCGGCATATTCCTGACTTAATTCTAACATTTTTTCCAGATAAGGTTGTACCGCGGCAAAATTATTTTCTTCTTTGGCTTTTCCCCACGCGTGATAAGATTCCGTTTGATGGCGAGATAATCTCACGACAAAATCGGAGGGTAATCTTATGGCGCGATCGTAGTCTCGCAGGGTAATGCGAATTAAACTGGCTTCTGTGGAATCATAGGGCAGTTTTTTTTCGTAAGATTTTAAATCTTCGAGTAATTCTCCCAAGGTTGGATCGGTAAATTTTTGATGGGCTAATTGTTTCAGTGTTGCTAATTGACGGCCTCTGGAATAGGAACCTTTCGGGGGCATATAAGTGGCCTGATCCCAGTATAAAACTGAGGCTGCGGATTCGATATCATTGATTTCGATTAACCGCTGTTTCAGTTGTTCGTATTTTGTTGTTGTTTTGTCGAGAGTTTGCATGATTTTGGGGATAGACGCGGGATATTTGATGGATACTTTTTGCTGATTTTAATGAGTTTTTTTAGTCTGCAACTTGACAAAAAACTCATGGTGGCGTATTTTATCAAAAGCTGTCTCGGTTTGACACAGTTTTCGATATTTTTGGGGTTTGAGTTTGATCGCGTGTTTGAGATTCACGATCGCGCTTTCTCGCTGATTTGTTTTGGCGTATAAACAGGCAATTTGATAATAACTGTTGGCGTCATCGGGTTGAAGTTGGATAGCTTGAGAATACGCGGCGATCGCGTCTTCTGTGCGTTTTAATTTACGCAGAGCGCAGGCACGATTATAACAGGCATCGTGACTATCGGGAGAAAATGTTAAAGTTTTATCCCAAGAGTTGATCGCGTCTTCTAAACGCCCTAAACTCGCCAAAGCTAATCCACGATTATACCATACTTCGGGATAATCCGGTTTTAATTGTAAAGCTTTATCCCAAGAGTTGATCGCGTCGGAAAATTGTTGATTTTGAGCCAACGCGACACCCTGTTTATGCCAAGCTTCATGGGCGTTTGGTTTCAAGTCTAGGGTTTTTTGATAAGACGCGATCGCGTCAGCAAATCGACCTAAATTTGCTAAAGTAATACCACGATTATACCAAGCTGGATAAAAATCAGGTTTCCAGTATAGGATTTTCTCATAAGCATCCAAAGCCTCTTCATCTCGTTGTAAATTGCGTAAAGCAAAGGCTTTATTATACCACGCGGGATAATAGTCCGCCTGAATATCTAAGGCTTTATTGTAAGCTTCTAGTGCCTCTTGATTCCGTCCTAAATTGACTAAAGTATTTGCCAAATTTGACCAAGCTTCATAATAATTGGGGTTGATTTCTATCGTTTTCTGGTAAGAGGTGATCGCGTCTTTATACCGTTCTAAATTTCGTAAGATATTACCACGATTATAATAAGCCAAATAGTCATCGGGTTGTAATGCTATTGCTTTTTCGTAAGAGACAAGGGCTTCTTCCACCCGTTGTAATTTCCGCAAGGCAACACCTCGATTAAACCAGACATCATGATAATCAGGTTTAAGCTCAAGGGCTTTATCCCAAGACGCGATCGCGTCCTCTACACGAGCTAAATTAACAAGAGCTAATCCTCGATGATACCAAGTTTCGGGCTCCAGGGGTTTCAACTCAATAGCCTGATTCCAACGTGAGAAATTTTTTTCTAAGATAGCCGATTTTTCTCCAACAGCACCCATAGTATCAATTTTCCCTCCATTTTACTTTCAAACCGGGGTGACTCTATCTCTTTTCTTCTCGAAAATTGTCGATATGTCCGGTTTTTATTCACGATCGGTGTCTGTTGGTAGTGTCTAGTTCAATTTTAGCCTAAACGAGTAAAAAGTTATCTGTGATGTCAAGAATTATTAGTTTTGGGGGGTAAGGATCAATGGGTAATGGGGTAGGATAGACAATGTATCAAACTCAAAAGAGAATTGGTATCACTAACCCAACAATAAAAAATTATGGTTTTTCAACTAGAAAAAGTGATTCCTTGGGGACGTAACCTCGATGAATATATCCGAATGTTTAATTTAACCGCGTCGGATTTACAATTAAACATACTCGACTGTGCCAGTGGACCAGCCAGTTTTAATGTAGAAATGACTGCTCAAGGTTATCAAGTTATTTCCTCTGATCCTATTTATCAATTTACCGCGGAGGAAATAGCTCAACGTATTCAAGATACTTATCAAACCGTAATTAATGGAGTGAGCTCCAATTTTGATCACTATATTTGGACAAATATTAAATCCCCTGAAGAGTTAGGAAAAGTCAGAATGGCTGCTATGGAAAAATTTATCAAAGATTTTCCTCTGGGGTTTTCTCAAGGAAGATATATGACTTCAGAATTGCCCTATCTTCCTTTTCATAATTCTCAGTTTGATTTAGCCTTATCTAGTCATTTTCTCTTTGCTTATTCCGAGCATTTTTCGGGGGAATTTCATGTCAACGCGCTCCGTGAATTATGTCGAGTTGCTGGAGAAATTCGGATTTTTCCCCTCCTCACAATTTCGGGTGAAATTTCTCCCTTTGTCGCCCTTGCCCAAGAAAAATTGGAAACCGAAGGATACCTGACTGAAATTCAGACGGTATCCTACGAATTTCAGAAAGGAGGTAATCAAATGTTATTGGTAAAAAGAGCGTCAAAACTCTTTTTTACCTAATTTTAGGACCCGATTATAAAAGGGGAGTTTCACTACTAGAATTAGCATCAACCACTTTGCGAACACCACTAGGCTCCAAAGCCATTAATTTCTTAGTTGCTCGGACCTCCGTTGGTTGATCTTCCAATTGTTGACGCTCAACTAATCCCCACTCCATCGCCATATTAGTAAATCGTCTTGATGTTGCTCGATCTATTTTGAGATTTTCGGCAACATCATTTAACGCGATCCAGCCTTGATGATTGCGGATACGATGTAAATAGCGAGTCAGAGTTTCGGTATTCACTTTCATCTTATTTTTCCCTTGGATAATAGCATTACATTTGAGTTTGTCCTAACAATTGGTAAGAAATAGAGGCACAGGTACAACCTTTTCTATCTTAGAACATTTTTCCCTTAATGGAAACTAAATACCTCCTATTAATTTACCAAGTAGTATGAGACTACTTTTCCTATGGAGCACTTTGACAGGGGCGCGATCGTGTCAAGCCATCATAGAGGTTACTCGTCAGTCATAGTTATGATTGATCCGGGTTTATAGTCTTATCCTTATATTAGTATAACATCAATATTTTGTCGGTGTCTAATTAGGAGTCAAAATTCTCACTCCCGTTTAGGGATTAAAAAATTGAACCACAAAGGCACAGAGAGCGCAGAGTTTTTTTTTCAGATCAGAGTCGAAATGCTATACCATAAATCTTTCCTCTCTTAGTGTCTTAGTGCCTTAGTGTTAATATCAGAAATTTTAGTGTCTTAGTGCCTTAGTGTTAATATCAGAAATCTTAGTGTCTTATCGCACTTCTGGGATAGATGAGGTATTCATTTAAACTTAAAACCCTTGAAAACACTGGGTTTTGGCCTACTCCATCTTTAGTCGAAAGGCTATATACATCTCCCATTGTCACCCATTAGAGTATAATGAATTGAGTCTAAGTTTCCCGATAAAAGTCGTTGAATGTATGAGACAAACAATTTGGATTGCGAGACACGCGAATCGCCAGGATTTTGTCAAACCGGAATGGTTTACTAAAACCGCGAACTTTCGCTACGATCCCCCTTTGTCTAAAGATGGTTTTCTTCAAGCTAAACAACTAGCAAATCGTCTGAAAAATGAACCGATTAAATATATTTTTGCTTCCCCTTTTTTGCGAACGATCCAAACGGCTCACGCGATCGCGGAAATCCTCGATTTATCTATTAAACTGGAATGGGGACTTGGTGAATGGTTGAATCCTGACTGGATGACAATGATGCCAGAAACTCGCACTCTGGAAAGATTAACCAAATTTTATCCGAGAATCGATCAGACATACAAAACCACTCCTCACCATTATCCCGAAACAGAAGCAGAATGTCTAAAACGGGGAGGAGACACAGCTAAGAAATTAATAGACAACTATCAGGATAATATGTTATTAATAGGTCATGGAGCCTCTGTCATTGGTGCGACAATGGGGTTAATTCCCAATATTCGCCCAGATGATATTAATTCTAAACTCTGTTGTTTAGTAAAATTAATTCATCAACAGGGAGACTGGGTAATGGAGCTTAATGGTGATACTTCTCACCTGAGCCAAACCGAAACTAATCTACGCTTTAATTAATTATAACACAGGTAGATTCTCTCCTCTGATATTGTAATTTTAATCACGAAAAGTCACATGGCTGGACATAGTAAATGGGCGAATATTAAACGCCAAAAAGCAAGAGTTGATGCCGTTAAAGGCAAAGTTTTTACCAAACTTTCTCGTCAGATTATTGTTTCTGCTCGCAGTGGTGTTCCCGATCCCGCGGGTAATTTTCAATTAAGAACCGCGATCGATAAAGCGAAAGCCGCGGGTATTCCTAATGAAAATATTGAACGCGCGATCGCGAAAGGTGCAGGGAAATTAGGGGGTAATTCAGAATTAGAATCTATTCGTTATGAAGGGTATGGAATCGGTGGAGTTGCTGTCTTAATTGAAGCCTTAACAGATAATCGTAATCGTACCGCGGCGGACTTACGCGAAGCCTTTAGTAAAAATCGCGGAAATTTGGGCGAAACGGGATGTGTTAGTTGGATGTTTGAACAAAAGGGGGTTTGTTTAGTAAAAGGTCCTATTGATGAAGATAAATTATTAGAAGTTTCTCTGGAAGCTGAGGCAGAATCTTATGAATTAACCGAAGTGGATGAAACGGAAGGCGCGGAAGTTTTTACCACAGTAGCTAACTTAGAAAATCTCTCGAAAATCTTGCAAGAAAAAGGCTTTAAAGTCAGTGATTCTGATGCACGATGGATTCCTTCTAATACCATAGAAGTTACCGATCCTGAGCAAGCAAAATATATCTTAAAATTAATGGATGCGTTGGAAGATTTGGATGATGTCCAAAGTGCGACGGCTAACTTTGAAATGGCTGATGAATTAATGTCAAATAGCATGAATTAACCCAAGTCATTTTTTGTAGGTTGGGTTGAGCGTCGCGAAACCCAACGAATCTATTGCGTTTGGAATATATTGGGTTTCCATTTCCGAAGTTTTACTTGTGGCATAGGCATCTTGCCTGTGAGGGGTTAGTACCTCATTTACATCTCATTTAAAATGGCTATATGGGGATGGGAATCTGTTGGGTTTAGAATCTATTGGGTTTCCATTTCCGAAGTTTTACTTGTGGCATAGGCATCTTGCCTGTGAGAGGCTAGTACCACATTCACAGGGAGCATCTCAAAGAAGCAAAAAAAACCGTAGTGGGAGCGTCTCGCTCCCTAGGGATCTAATAGGGAGCGAGACGCTCCCACTGCTAATTTACGAAAATGAGATGCTCCCCATTTACATCTTATTTAAAATGGCTATATGGGGATAGGAATCTGTTGAGTTTGGAATCTATTGGGTTTCCATTGCCGAAGTTTTACTTGTGGCATAGGCATCTTGCCTGTGAGAGGCTATTACCACATTTACATCTCATTTAAAATGGCTATATGGGGATGGGAATCTGTTGGGTTTAGAATATATTGGGTTTCCATTTCCGAAGTTTTACTTGTGGCATAGGCATCTTGCCTGTGAGGGGTTAGTACCACATTTACATCTTATTTAAAATGGCTATATGGGGATGGGAATCTGTTGGGTTTTGCGCTACGCGCACCCCAGGGGAACGTACCTCAAGCCAACCTACTAGCATTGTTGGGTTTTGTACCTCAACCCAACCTACTAGCACTGTTGGGTTTCCTGCCTCAACACAACTTACGAATTAATGATGGAAGTATGTTACAATCAAAGTAAATATGCTTACTCCCTTTGAAACCCTTAATTAACAATGGCACTGGAACAACTTTTCCCAACCTTTTCTCCCTTGCCAACTGCCACAACTAATCACGAATTAGATTATGATGTTACTATTGTTGGCGGTGGTATTGTGGGCGCGACTCTCGCGTGTTCTCTTAAAGATTCTGGCTTGAAAATTGCGATTATTGAACCACAATTACCCTCGATCGCGGCTTCTCGAAGTCAAGCCTACGCGATTACTTTATTATCGGGCTTAATTTTAGAGGGAATTGGAGTTTGGCAAAAGATTTTACCTCAAATCACGACGTTTCATCAAATTAATCTTTGTGATGGCAATTATCCGAGAATTGTGGAATTTTATCCCCAAGATTTAGGGAAAACTCAGAAAGTGTCTCCCCCCAAAAGTGCTATGGGTTATGTGGGGGAACATCGGGTTTTATTAACGGCTTTGCAGGAATGTTTAGAAAATTCTCCTAATGTGTCTTGGGTTTGTCCCGCGGAATTTGTCCAAGTTAATTATCAGTCAGAATACGCGTGCGTTGATGTCAAAATTAATGGGGAAATTCGCACTATTTCTACTAAATTATTAATTGCCGCGGATGGAGCCCGATCGCGTCTTCGCACATCCGCCAATATTAAAACATCAGGTTGGAAATATTGGCAATCATGTATCGCGATGACAATTAAGACGGAAAAACCCCATAATGAAATCGCATACGAAAGATTTTGGCCTAGTGGTCCGATGGGGGTTTTACCCTTACCGGGGAATCGTTGTCAAGTGGTTTGGACTGCCCCCCACGCGGAAGCAAATAGTTTAAAAGAATGGGATGAAAAAGAGTTTTTAAGCTTATTAGAATATCGCACTGGAGGTGTCTTAGGTAAATTAGAATTAGAAAGCGATCGTTATGTTTATCCCGTTCAATTAATGCAAAGCGATCGCTATGTTTTACCGAGATTAGCATTAATAGGTGATGCGGCCCATTGTTGTCATCCTGTTGGGGGACAAGGCTTAAATATGGGGATACGAGATGCAGCCGCGATCGGGGAAATTATCACCAAAGCCCATGAAAAAGGGGAAGATATCGGCGACTTAAAAGTATTAGAAAAATATGAAAATTGGCGACAAAAAGAAAACTTAGTTGTTTTAGGATTTACCGACTTTTTAGATCGATTATTTTCTAACACTTGGTTGCCGATAGTAGCATTTCGTCGTGTTTGTTTATGGAGTTTACAAAACCTCCCTCCCGTCAAATTTTTAGCCATCCGATTAATGACAGGATTATTAGGAGGAATACCTAAATTAGCCCAAGGCTAAATCAGGTATTCCTCCTTGACAAACAGGACGCAATTTCCTCTAAGGGCATTGCTCCGGGGCTCTTTCACGCGAGGGTTCAATTTTCCATTTTTCTCTTTCCCAAGCATCTACATGAGCAAAACAGGTGTAAAGTAAATTTTAAAGACTTAGTGAGTCATTAAGCCGATGAAATTTTGTGAACTGGTACAACAATTAAGTTTAGTCGCGAGTCATAATTTGATGACTAGCCAAAGTCTCGATCCTGAGATTTCTGGAATTACCGCGATCGATAGAGCCCAAACAGGCACAATTAGTTATATCGAAGGGCAAAAATTTGCGAATTATGTGGCGACAACCTCCGCTTCCGCGTTAATTTTACCTTTAGATGAAACCTTACAAGCGCAAGCTTCTGCTCGTCAAATTGCTTGGATCGCGACGTCGGAACCTCGTTTATTATTCGCGCAAACGATCGCGCTTTTTTATCAACCTTTTCGCCCCGCTCCGACAATTCATACTACAGCAGTGATTCACCCAGACTGTGAAATTGGGGAAGATGTCGCGATCGGTGCTCATGTGGTGATCGAAGCCGGGGTAAAAATCGGTAAAGGTGTTTGTATTCATCCCCATGTTGTCATTTATCCGGGTGCAGAAATTGGGGATTCGACAGTATTGCACTCCCATTGTACGATCCATGAACGCACTCGTATTGGCTCAAATTGTGTGATTCATAGTGGTGCGGTAATTGGTGCTGAAGGGTTTGGTTTTGTCCCCACTCCCCAAGGTTGGTTTAAAATGGAACAATCCGGTTATGTGGTATTAGAAAATGGGGTTGAAGTCGGTTGTAATAGTACGATCGATCGTCCCGCGGTGGGAGAAACTCGCGTAGGTGAAAATACCAAATTTGATAATTTAGTACATATTGGGCATGGTTGTCAGATTGGTAAAAATTGCGCGTTTGCTGCCCAAGTTGGGTTAGCAGGAGGTGTCAAAGTCGGTAATAATGTGATTTTGGCAGGTCAAGTGGGAATCGCGAATCAAGCTAATATAGGAGATGGCGCGATCGCGTCAGCTAAAGCAGGTATTCATAATGATGTCCCCGCGGGGGCGATTGTTACGGGAGTGCCGGCCATTCCTCATAAAGTATTCCTGAAATCCGCGGCAATTTATAGTCGTCTTCCTGAACTTTACCAAGCCCTTAAACAAATTCAGCGTCATCTCAATCTCAAATCTTAAGTGGGCTGAGTATTCTGTTTATTTTTTTCCCCAGGGGGATAAATTGGCAAAAATTCTTTGTATAATGCCAAAATAGGAAATTAACAAAATTAGTCTATTATTAAGACTGAAGGAAATTTTGCCAAATTATGACGACTGAACTACCAACAGAACCTTTAACAGGTCGTGCCTTACTGCAAAAAGTAAAAGAACTCTCCGACTTACCTCGTCGGGAGACCGCGAAATACTGTGGATATTACAACCTCGGTAAAAATAATGAGGTACGAGTTAATCTCACAGATTTTTATGATGCTGTGTTGTTGGCGAAGGGTATTCCTTTAGACACCGAAAAAACCAGAGATGGTCGGGGACGGGAAGCTACCTATCGTGTTAGTGTTCACAAAAATGGTCAAATTGTGATTGGCTCTACTTATACTCAATCAATGGGTTTAACTCCGGGTGATGAGTTTGAAATTAAGTTGGGCTATAAGCATATTCACTTAATTCAAGTGGATGCGGATAAGCGCCGTAAAAATGGTTATGCTTCTGATGATGAGGATGAGTCCGAAGAATAATGTCGCGACTCTTCTTAGCTTTTAGTTCCCCTTTCTGGCTGATGCTTTTGGTGTCAGTCAGAGATTTTTGGCTATCTTTACCTCCTCTGTTGAGGGGGTTGACTTTTTTTGGGGTTTGGTTGGGGTTATGGCTTCCGATCGCGGTGGTTTTAAGTTTCGCGTTGGGTTGGCATCCCCCTCAACCTCTGGGTAATAAAAAGTTACCTTTTCTGGCTTCTCTGTATATTCTTGTCCCTTTTTTGTTATGGGGAGTGATTACGATTGAAGGGGTTTCTCCATCGGTGTATGGGTTGGGGGGAAATACTCAATTTTTGGGATCGATGGGGTTGGGTTGGTTTTTAGGTGTGATCTGTTTAACGATATTATTTACTCAACAATGGCTTTTCGGTTGGTTTAAATGGTCTTTTCCTAATTTTAATACTTCCTCTGAGCAAGTTTCTGAGACTAGCAAATCTGGGGTGTCTCTGTGGGCTTTTCTGTTAACTCTGTTAGTGAATTTTATTTTGGGGTTATGGGTGAGTGCAACGGAGGAGGTGATTTTTCGGGGTTTTCTGCAAACGGAATTACAAGGGGGTTTTTCTGTTCTGCTCTCAGCCGCGATCGTCAGTGTGATTTTTGCCTTTGCCCATTTAATTTGGGAAGTGAAGGAGACGTTACCACAAATTCCGGGTTTATTGTTGATGGGGATGGTGTTAACTCTTGCCAGAATTACCGATAATGATAGTTTAGGGATCGCGATCGGTTTACATGGGGGATGGATATTCGGCATCGCGTCGATCGATACTTTTGAGTTAATTAAATATACGGGAAAGGTTCCCGAATGGGTGACGGGTATCGGGGGGAAACCTCTGGCGGGAATAATTGGGATCGTTTTATTAGGTGTCACCGCGGTGATTTTAACGATTCTTAAGTATTAATGAAATGAATGAACCACAAAGGCCGACTAGGACACAAAGGGGGGGCTTTTTGTCTTGGTTTGAGCGAGATCAAGAGAAACCAGGTTTCTCTTGATCTCAGACACGGGAAAATTTTGACAATTTTCTTGAGTAGAACTTGACAAACCTCAAACCATGAACTATATTAGAGAAAGAAATGGATGTTGCAGACATGCTCTCAGCATGACATCCCGTTACCCACAAGGGTCGAGGAAATTCCGGTAAAGACGTTCTGAATACCAAAATAGGATAAATATATTTTGGCGAAGGCTCCGCTCCTTAAGGAGCCTTTGTTATTTTAGGGTTTCGGTAAATCCCTATTATGCAATAAGTTTTTGGCTATGACGAAGAAACCCACTTTCTTCACTTTACCTATGCCTTCGTATTTAGGATAAGCACTGTGTATGTGTAATCTCAGCTTTTTACTTTCTCTGAATGCGGCAAAGGCCACGAAATAATCAACCTCAATATCGTTGGAATCCAAAACTTTAACGGTGGCAAAATTTCCATACCCCGCGTGGCAAACTAACGTTTCCTTATCGCCCAATGACTTGATAATACTCGGTAATTGCTTTGAGAGATTGTATCTCTCAAAATTAAAGGCTCTGGACTCTCTGGGTCCATTGTACATCAATAACTTTGATTCTTCCCCAGAAAGTTCATCTGAATTTTTAGTGAAGCAATGTAAGCCATAAGTTACTATAAACTTGTATATAATTGGCTGTTTTTCATCTCTTTTGTCGAGATACTCAACCCAGTCAGCATTAAGATGTGATAAATCATAGGTTTCACCATTTAGGATAAAATTTTTCCATGATATAACTTCTTTGACAGTCTTGAACTTCATAAAAACATAGTAACTAAGATTTTTTGTAGCAGAAAAGTCATTTTAACTCTCTGTTGCATTTAGCGTCCATTGCGACATTTGCATCTGTGAGGGTGTCAATTTGTTGTGGCTAATACATCTACCCAATAGGTAAATGCTTCTTATCTGTAAGTGTTTGAGGTTACTGGCCGCGGGTGATTTCAACCTTTAGTTTGCTAAATCCTCGTCCTAGGGTGCGTCAGACAGCCACCGAAAAATATTAATATCTGACACACCCTAATTGTGATGATCTGACTCTGAATTCAGGGAACAAATTATTTCGGATCAGGCTTTGATGCTCTCAATTCTTGTTTTGCACCCAATACTCGGTACACATCTTGTCGAGTAATTCGATCACCGAGTCGCGGCTCTTCCATGTCAATCATCAGAGCTTCAGTGGCAGCATTAATAGCTTCAATTGGGTTCAAACCCTTGCGTCGAATATATTTGGCCGCGAGGTCTTCAATTTGTGCAATACGCTGAAGTTGAGTAACATGGACGTTATTTTTGGGTGTTTCGTAGTATTTAACATCCAAAATTTCATTAATCGATTTCTTCTGCATACCAAAAAGATGTTGGTAAATCTTACCCAGAGCAGAAGCGTAAATGCCTCTCTGTCCCCCTCTAATTGAATACTGCTTTGTGTACGCATGGAGAGACTGTTGATTTGCGTCAATCCATTCTCCAATTGCCGAGCGTAGATCCTTATTCAAAATGATTGAAGCGTAGCGAAACTCAAACTTCTGAATATATTCGTCTTCATCTCTAATGATTCCAAAAGCATAATCAGCACGTCTCTCCAAAGTCTCATGGAGTGCAGCCGCTAACAGAGCAATTGCTTGTCTACGCATACCGATCACGGCCGCGTACAAAATCATTGCCATGAAATCTTCTGTGGAGATCAGATTACCCTCAATAAACCCTTGCCCTTGAAACTCAACAATCTCTCCTTTGAATCCGTAACCTTTCAACTTAGCGAGAGCATTGGCTTCAGCACGCAATGTATCACTTAACCAACCTTCATTAAACCCAACTGCTTTACTCGCTTGTCGCATAGACCAGCGATACTCTCCATCGGGCATCATGTATACTGGAATGGGAATTCCTCCGATGGTAATATTCTTGCTTTTTGGCTCTTGTGACATGATCAAATACCTCACTTAATTACGAGAGTTCACCATCGGGTGAACCCGCTGGTACATATTGATAATGCCATAGGGTTAACCCTATGGCAAGAGTTTTGTGTAAAGAAGTTATTTCTTGGGAGTAGCAAAGGTTAATTGCAGCCGCTCCACTGTGCCGTTAGGTGGCAAAATCCTCTGTGAAACAGTTTATCGTTGCACCCGATTCAACCAACACAACCCTATCACCGCCTGAAAAAATGCGCGACTCCCTCAAACCTTCATCACTGAAGGAACTACGATCCCAGGTGAGGCGGCGCGATCGCGTTTGGGTGCATGGGGTATGCCTTCTGTGGATTTAGACGAGTTGCGGGTAGATGTGGTTGGCGGGGTTATCGGGTTCTATGAATTTGCAGCCGTTGATGCAGAGGGGTTGGAGGAAAGGCGTGGAGGTTGGTTTGGGTGAGTTGGGGAATCTTGAGTTGGGGGAGTTGGGCGAGGTTGACGGGTTGGGGGGTTGCGATGGTATAATTAATTAAATAATTAGTTAGTGTTAGGTTTCCTTCCATCAACCTAACCTACAAGATCAGTGAGCGCACCTAATAGTTAGCGAGGGTGCATCTCATATTTGCAAATCGATCATTCAGGTAACGAAAAAACAAGGGTTTCATCCTCATATTTGAGTGTTTTTGTCAAACTGAGATGCTCCCATTTCGTGATCTAAGTAAAATATTCATCAAGCAATCATTAAGGACAGATATGGCTACTAAAATATTTTCAATATATAACAACAAGGGGGGGGTAGGAAAGACAACTTTATGCTTTAATATAGCCGCACAATATGCAGATGAAAACCCAAACACACAAGTATTAGTCATTGATATGTGTCCTCAAGCCAATATTTCTCAATATCTTCTTGGAGGTGGGGATAAAGGTTACAACACTAATCAATCTCTGCAAAGTCAAAAATCAAGAAAAAATATTGTTGGGTTTCTGGATTGGTTAATGGATGGTAATCCCTATTTTACCAGTATTAAGAGTTCATTTAAAATACAAGTAAGCAAGCATAATGAATACATTTCAGATAATGTATATTTGATCGCGGGAGATTCTTTTTTAGAATCACTATCTTTAGCTCTTAACTATGCTGTATTAAATCCAGGCAATAAGTATGCGTGGGTTCAATTTATGACCGCAGTCAAAAGATTGTGTGCTCTTGAACATGACAAACAATTGTATCAAGACATGGTTGTTTTTATAGATTGCAATCCAAGTTTCTCCATTTATACTCAAATGGCACTTGTTTCTTCTAATTATCTTGTGGTGCCGATGATGGCAGATTACTCCTCCCTAGAAGGTCTCAAGGGAATTATGACTCTTTTATATGGAAAATACCCCTCTTCAGCCAGCCAAAAATATGCAGACAAATTCGTGACTTTTCATCAAAAAATTGAAGAGTTTAATGCGGAACTTCCTCAGTTTTGGGAGTTTATATTTAATAACTATACGGCCAATCAAGGTGTGGCAAAAGCATACGAAGCTATAAAAGAGGAAATTTGTAATTTTTGTTATCAGCAGTATGAAAATTCACCAGAACTATTTTCAGAAACTCAAAGCGTAATATCTAGCCAAAGTGAGTGGGTAGATTATTTTTTAAGTTCTATTAAAGATTTTCATACACCGGGTAAAGTATCTGCAAGTTTAGGTATTCCTTTACATAAACTTCCTCAAAAAGAAAAATACATTATGCCAAATGGTCAGACTGTTATCGTAACAAAAGAGCGTTCCAAGGAGGCCCGTGATGAACTCAGCCAATTGGTTTTAAAGATATAGACAAGAATTGCGAACACACTTGTGGAGACAGCACTAGCACTTTACTATTCCAACGGATTCAGCTACCCCAACCTCATCATGAAAAATGGGGCGATTCCCTCAAACCTTCATCACTGAAGGAACCACGATCAGCACTACACGAGACAGCCCGATCGCGTTATCAATCATCCTAACTTCTCTGCGTGTTGGCCTTTAATGTAGTGTAAATAACTTTTCTCTGTGCTATGGCTGACGAGACGCGATAGCTGCGCTGAACCCGAAGGGCATCGGCTTTTATTTTTAATATAAAGTGTTTGTCGGACTTAATTTTCGTCAAGGGGAATCAGAGGTTTTATCAGACTTAGTAATGGGAGCATCTCCTAATTGTAAATTGGTAGTGGGAGCGTCTCGCTCCCTATTAGAGCCCGCCCGGAGCGAGACGTTTTTGCTACGCACAGGCTACGCGAACCCACTACGGTTTTTTTGGCTTCTTTGAAATGCTCCCCTTAGTCAAAACTTGCTCAGTCCAGAGAGGAGATTTGATGCTATTATTTATAACTCTCCAGATATATTCGACTAACATACTATCGGCTCTAAGAGTAACTTTGCACAGATGAAAACAGTAGATTTATTTTCCGGCTGTGGAGGCTTGTCACTCGGATTTCAAAATGCTGGATTCAATGTAGTCGCGGCTTTTGACTACTGGCATCCAGCTATTGAAGTTTATAGAGAAAACTTCAAACATCCTATCTTTGAGAAAGATTTATCAAAAGAAGATGTCTCTTCATTTATCCGTGATTTCAGTCCAGATATGATTATTGGGGGACCTCCATGCCAAGATTTTTCCAGCGCAGGTAAAAGAAATGAGAATCTAGGGAGAGCCGATTTATCTTTAGCCTTTGCCAATATTATTACTAGCATTAAGCCTAGATGGTTTGTCATGGAAAACGTTGAAAGAATTGAAAAAAGCCGAGTTTTAGAGAGCGTTTTACAAATATTTAGAAAAAGTGGTTATGGTTTAACTTCTTCAGTTTTGAATGCCTGCTATTGTGGGGTTCCACAAGCTAGAAAAAGATATTTTTTGATTGGTCAACTTGATCGAGAAGATGGTATTTTGAGTTTTTATCTACAAAAAAATCAATCGAAAACTCCTATGACTGTTTTTGACTATTTAGGTGATGATTTAGGTGTTGAGTATTTTTATCGGCATCCAAGAAGCTATAAAAGAAGGGCTGTTTTCAGTATCCACGAACCTAGCCCGACAATTCGAGGTGTTAATCGTCCCATTCCAAAAACATACAAAAAGCATGAAGGAGATTTGTGCGATATTAACGATAGCTTACGCCCTTTAACGACAATTGAGCGGAGCTATATTCAAACATTTCCTAATACCTTTAAGTTTAAGGGAAATAAATCCGACTTAGAACAAATGATTGGTAATGCTGTTCCTGTCAAGCTGGCTGAGTATGTCGCTCGCGGCATCCTTGAATATCTGGAGGATCGTACTAGAAACATGACAAGTTATCTTCCCAATGTTCAGTTAAAGTTATTTGAATAGCAAAAGTTGTCTACCGCCCCTCAACTTTGCCGTTATGTTGGTAAATCGTCTGTGAAACACTTTATCGTTGCACCCGATTCAACCACCTTGGGCCTCATCATCGCCTAAAAAATTGCGCGATTCCCTAAAACCTTCATCACTGAAGGAACTACGATCCCAGATGAGGCGGCGCGATCGCGTTTGGGTGCTAGGGGTGTGGCTTCTGTGGATTTGGGGCAATGTGTAGTCACCGTGCCAAAATGATCAAATGTGTTGACATTGTGTATACAAAAGTTAAATTAGAAGAGTCTCCTATTGAGGTAAGCGTTATGTACGCCTCAGAAAGCTAGTTGTAGGTTGGGTTGAGGTAACGAAACCCAACAACCAGCTTTTTTGGAGTAGGAGCTTAAGGCTTTTTTGGAGTGGGAGCGTTGGGTTTCACTGCGTTTAACCCAACCTACTATCTGTGCCGTTATGTTGCTAAATCGTCTCTGGAACACTTTACTATTCCAACGGATTCAACCACCCCAACCCCATCCTGAAAAATTAATTGCACGCTCCCCCCTCATTAGTTGACAAGAGACAAAATATACCGTAATTTGAGGTTAGATCCGGTCTTGATCCCGCCTAGCCCGTTAACGCGTAGTCAGCACCCGATGGAGTCTACAGTGAGTTTTGTATGAGCGATAGACTAGACAAAATAACAGGTTTTGTTGATTATGTCCGCACTTTGAGGGGAGACGAGAAAGGCGAGGCTCAGGTATTTTGCGATCGCCTATTTCAAGCCTTTGGTCATCAAGGCTATAAAGAAGCCGGAGCCGAACTAGAATATCGGGTAAAAGCGAAAGGGAAAACCACGAAATTTGCTGATTTATTGTGGCGACCGCGATTATTATTAGAAATGAAAAAACGGGGCGAAAAACTAGAAAAACACTATCAGCAAGCTTTTGAATATTGGCTAGAATTAGTGC
>JBEDKD010000172.1:0-3979 GCA_041172365.1 Cyanobacteriota bacterium
GTTAATTATTAATTACCCAATCCCCAATCCCCAATCCCCAATCCCTAATCACCAATCCCCCATCACCAATTCCCAATTCCCAATTCCCAATCCCTAATCCCCAATCCCTAATCACCAATCCCTAATCCCCCATTACCCATTACCAGAAATATGAGTATAGAAGAGTCGGAAAAATTTTCAGAAGAAAGTCTGAAAAAATCTTACAGTAGCCCCAGAACAATATTCAATATAGCCATGACAATTGTGGCAGGATCTTGTCTCGCAATTACACTCTTACCCTTATTTGCCGTCCTCTATTATGTCACAATTCAAGGATTTCGCCGTCTCGATTTTGATTTATTAACCAAACTTCCACCACCACCAGGTTTATCCGGTGGCGGGATAGCAAATGCCATACTGGGAACTATAATAACAGTAGGAATTGCCACCGTTATTTCTGTACCCTTTGGAGTGCTTGCCGCAGTTTATTTATCAGAATTTAGTGGTGGAAAAACAGCCCAAAGTATTCGGTTTGCCACTAATGTCCTCAGTGGAGTACCTTCTATTATTTCAGGTATCTTTGCTTATGCTATACTGGTAGTAACAACTGGAACCTTTTCCGCGGTGGCAGGTGGGATCGCGTTAGCAGTCCTTATGTTACCAACAATTGTACGAACAACGGATGAAGCTTTACAAATTGTACCCCAGGATATCCGTTGGGCTTCTGTGGGAGTAGGCGCGTCTAATTACCAAACTGTGTTAAGAGTTGTACTGCCCGCGGCGTTACCTGCTATTTTAACCGGAGTGACTTTGGCGATCGCGCGCGCTGCTGGAGAAACAGCACCTTTGATTTTTACAGCCCTTAATTCTCCTTTTTGGCCGAAAGGATTATGGGATGCAACCCCTTCCCTTTCTGTGTTGGTGTATAATTTTGCGACGGTGCCATTCGCAGCACAAAAAGAGTTAGCTTGGGCGGCTTCTTTAATTTTAGTGTTGTTAGTTTTAATAACGAGCATCCTCTCTCGTTGGGCTACCCGCCAGAAGATTTATTCTTGAGGAAAATGTTGATTCGATTGGAGTAATTTTTTATGATCAATGAAAAGCCACCTGAGTATGTATTGGAGACGGAAAAATTAAATATTTATTATGGCAAATTTTTGGCAGTGCGAGATGTCTTTTTAAAGATTCCTCGCTATGAAGTAACTGCTTTTATTGGACCATCGGGTTGTGGTAAAAGTACAATTTTGCGCTGTTTTAATCGTCTTAATGATTTAATTAATAGTTTTAGCCTTCGGGGGAAAATTTATTATCATAATCAAGACATTTATGCACCCAAAATTGACCCGGTGGAGGTACGTCGTCGCATTGGTATGGTGTTTCAAAAACCCAATCCTTTCCCCAAATCAATTTATGATAATATCGCCTATGGTGCTAGGGTAAATAATTATAAGGGCGATATGGATGAATTGGTGGAGCGATCGCTACGTCAAGCTTATCTTTGGGATGAAGTGAAAGATAAATTAAAACAAAGTGGTTTTTCTCTATCGGGAGGGCAACAACAACGTTTATGTATTGCTAGGGCGATCGCGATTAATCCTGATGTGGTATTAATGGATGAGCCTTGTGCTTCCCTTGATCCTATCTCGACTTTGAAAATTGAAGAGTTAATTCAAGAACTCAAAGAAAAATATACTATTGTGATTGTAACTCATAATATGCAGCAAGCCTCACGGGTGTCAGATATGACTGCTTTCTTTAACGCGAGAATTTCTGAAGATGGCAACCGTTATGGTTATTTAGTAGAGTGTGATCGCACAGAAATTATCTTTCAAAATCCCCAGGAAGAAGCCACAATGGAGTATGTAAGTGGACGTTTTGGTTAAAGTTTAAAAAGAAAATTTGAGTCAGATTTTAGGGGGGTGAAGAAGCCTCCTTTTTTCGTCTCACACTAATGTATTTGTCATAGCTTTTGATGCTATGTTTCGGGTTTAATCGAGTAGATTAAATTCTTGTAATGCGGGTAAAAAATTACTATTTTCATGGCGAGAGCGAGCAAGTTTAATTAAGGCAAATCTTTGGATAGGTTCCAGATTTTGCCATTGCTCTAAGCTAATAGTAACACCAACGGTTTTGGCTTTTTCCTGTACGGATTCGGGGATAGTTGTCCCATCCATCCACGCGGGATGTGTTTCCACAGGTAACTCAGAGGGGTTTTTCCCCGTATATGGAATTACCAATTGTTGCAGTTTTTCTCGGTAGGAGAGAATTTCGACTTCAGTCAAACAGGGCATTTCCACAAGCCTTTGACGCTCGGCTTGACTGAAGCGATTCCACTCCTCTAATTTTAATTTAATGCCACAAGTATCTAACTTGAGGCGCACCTGCATAGGGATACAGCGTAAAGATTCAACAAAATCAGCCTCAAAGGCAAAAAACATAATAGGTATGGAATGTGAAATAGTTATCTATCCTTCAGGATACTAGAACTTTGTCAAAGAAATGTATCCAATATAATCCCACTCTTGTTGAACTAACTCCCACATTTCAGGGTGAATCATTGCCAAGGCTTGTGGATAAAGTATGTTATTTTCCTTTTCGATATGTTGACGCAAGTTTTTGATGATGAAGTCCACGATCGCGTCTAATTGTTGTTGAAATTCAGAAAAGTACATTTCTTTACCTGTAACAGCAAACTCTTTCAGTTCCTCTTCACATTCTTTTAATTGTTGATGTTCCCGTCGCATCATTAGAGGCAGGCCGATAAAACCTTGTTTTTCTAATAGGGGAAATAAAACTTTTTCTTCCCGTTGATGGTGAGGTTCGGCTTCTAATAAGCTTTCCGCAATCCTTTCTAGGGCAGAAAAATCGACTAAATTGATATGGGCAAGGGTTTTAATTGTGCGATTAAGTAATTCTAATTCATTCAAAATCTCTAATAACAGGTCATTTTCTTGCATCATTATCGTAATGACATTATCAAAGACCGCATTTCCTTTTAATTGGGATGCACGATCAGCCGAAATTCCTATTGCTCGATGAGATTCAACTAACATAAAACAAACCTCTCAAACTATCCAAAGTCAACAATCAAGTAGAAGAAAAAATAATAGATAGATTAACTCTATTAGAGTCAAATACAGTTGAGTTTTTATGCCAAGACACTCCCCAGAAAGCCGGAATCACTTCATCTAAGTGAACTTTAATGTTATCTCCTCTCCTTGAGAAACCCGGTTTCTTTTCACCATATTATGGGAGTCTGTGTAAACTTTCTCTTCGAGAAACTGGGTTGGCGAAGATTCCACGAGTCTTACACGGATTGCTATGTCAGTGCCGACAATTATAACTCAAGGCTTGATTTTTTTTCTCTTGCTAAAGTTCCATTATGGCATTGTTTTGATCTATCTGAGCATAATTAACAATATTTAATATTCTCTCGTATTTCATTCGATCTCGCGGCATACAACACTGAAAAAATTAAGTATAAAGACTTATGAGTGTGCCAAAAGTCCCTCGGATTTTAACAAATAAAAATATTACTTAATATATTGAAATAGATCGTAATCATAAAACACAAAAAATGAGACCCGGTTTCTCGGAGAAACCGGGTTGAATAAGTGGAAATGAGCCAAGAGACTCATGGGGAGAAACTTGTATCACATTACACCTGCTTGGCAAGGTGTTTGAACATATTATCTTTCACCATATTCTGACGGAGAAGCTCAACCAGGTATTCTTGAGCTTGTTCGAGGGATAGGTTTTTGATTTCCTCGCGTAATATCTGTAACTTGAACTGCTGTTCCAGGGTTAAATTGATTGGCATTTCCATAGTTGACTCCTCACAATTCACTAGGGGGAAGTTCACCAGGGGAGGTTTGCTTGACCTCCTTTGTTTTCCCTTATATGTAAAGTATCGTAACTTTTCCTTGACAACAAGTACAAAATATACAGTCTGGGATTTATTTACGTTACAAAAGTTAATCAAAATGATAAGGTTTTATGA
>JBEDKD010000173.1:0-17031 GCA_041172365.1 Cyanobacteriota bacterium
GACTCTAAACAAGCCGGAACTCTAAATCTTAAATTATTCCCATCCCATTGACATATTTGGTTGCCGTAAGATTCCTCCTTAGAGCCAACGATAAAGGCTTGATTCTTGGGGACCAGAACCCGCACATGGGTTGATTTTAGGACGGCTAATATTTGCCGATACCTGGCCAGCTTGCGTTTTTTATGATGAAGGAGAAATTTTAAGTTCTGCCAGTTCGTTTGTCGATACTTTAGGGAACTACACAAGGGAAAACTGCAACCAGACTTACTATTTTGCCAGTTCTTTTTCCGGTAAAACTTCCGAGCGTTTTTCAGCTTTTTTTCGGCTTTTTTCAGCCAATTCTCACAAGACTTAGCTTTCCCTTCTAAGGTTTTTATATGTAAAATACGACATTGCTTGGCACTATCAACAGCACCCTTAGATGATGAGATTACACCATTTGCATGCCGTTTACTGATACCGTAAGTTTTTTGTAGGTGTGTGTTCCAGTCTGACTTGTTAAACTCTTCGCCTGACATCATAAAGTTGACCGTTTCACATACGGCTTTGTGAAATATTGGTGTGTAAGCACTAAGAAACATTTCTAGCTGAGTTTTGCCAAGGGCTGTTAACTCATCTATCGGTGTGGGAAGTGCTTTGCAGTATGTCAGCGTCATAAGGGTATAAAACTCTTAAAATCTTACTTTATTTGTATCACAATTATTTTTCCCTCGTTTTCCCAACGTCTGATGGTGTCGGAACTCTCCGGCTTTGAGAGACGCGAGTTCACCTATACTAGACCTCTTGCGAAATTCATTCAAACCCTGATTCTTCTGCACGGAATAATGAGCGTTTCAGCTAGTTTCGCAAGAGGTCTACTAATTAGCCTATCGAGGGATTTACCGAGAATTACATATCTAAAATATAGGTAAATCTCGGTATTTTGTCAACAGCAAAAAACCCCAATTCTCCCAGTCCCCCAGTGTCCTAATCCCCTAGTCCCCACTCCCCGATCACCACTCCCCAATCTCTTTATCCTTTGATTAGGGAGAGGAAACGCGATCGATCAAAATGTTCGACCATAAGTTGCATCATGCTTTGAACCTTGATCGGTTCATGGATATAGACTTGACCAAAGGTACTATCTACCACTTCTACCGTAGTTCTGGTATCTAAATCCACAGACAAAATGGGAATTTCCACTTCTTCGGCGCGACTCAGGACCAGGGGAGAGGGGGGAAGATGTCCCGTCAAAATTAAACATTGGGTAGAACTTTCTAGGGCCGCGAGTTGAATATCTGTTCGATCGCCCCCTGTGATAACGGCCATATTTCGGGATTTACGGAAATACTTCATCGCGGAACTAACATTCATCGCGCCAATGGCTAGACTTTCCACCATTAAATCTAAACGATCAGGGCGACAAAGAACCTCTGCCTTTAAGCGATGGACCAATTCATTGACACTCACACTACGAAGCAAAGCACTTCTAGGGAGTACCCCTAATACAGGAATCTCTAGGGACTCCAAAAAGGGAGCCACCGTTGTGCTGATGAATTCCACTTGCTCCGAGGGGACATCATTAATTATCACACCCAATAAGCGATCGCGTAAAATTCGCTTCGCCCCCAGAATATCATCGACAAATAAATCTATAGGACGAACTACTAAAAGGACTGATGCCTTAAGAGTGTCCGCCATTTGGGGAAGCGACAAGTCAAAAAGACTTCCTTCTTCTAAAGTAGCCGGGCCTTCTAAGATGACAAAATCTTCCCCTTCCTTGGCACAATATTGTTGTAAAGACTCAGGGTAGTTTGTGCGATCTTCCCCACGCAGATGTTTATGGAGGGTTCCCTCATCTAGTAATAAAAGAGTCTGTCTAATCTGACTCTCAGAAAGCTTCAGCATCTTAGTGACAAAAGATACATCCGTGGGAGTTGTATCCTTTTGCCCTTCACGAAAATTCGTTTCCAAAGGCTTACCATAACCAAGAATGAATCCT
Source organism: Cyanobacteriota bacterium (assembly GCA_041172365.1). Classification (GTDB taxonomy): domain Bacteria; phylum Cyanobacteriota; class Cyanobacteriia; order Cyanobacteriales; family Microcoleaceae; genus JBEDKD01. The sequence goes on from JBEDKD010000173.1 coordinate 1,982, forward strand.
TCTTCTTGGAGCCCATGAGCGATACCCAGCGCGATCGCCGTTTTACCGCTATAAGCTTTCGTTGAACCAATTAGCAAACACTTACCAGATTTGGACACGCCGTCATTCCTCAACTCGCCGCGATCAATTTCCACAAATTTTGTTGACTGCACAACAGAATAATAGTTAAGAGCAATTTTTAGGAGTAAAACCTACCGCCAAGTCTTCTCAAAACAGTGATAACAACGGGTGAGACTGCTCTCTGCTGTGAGAATATCTGACACTTATATAAGGTAAGGACTCATCATACACCCCTCGTGAGGCATTGGGCAAGAATAAAGGTTAGCAATGGATGATAAAATGATGACATAATCACCTTCTGCTCCGAGGGTTCCCCCTTCCCCACCGTAAAAGCAGAGGGTGAAAAGAGGGAAAAAGAGCGGAAAAAGAGGTGTTTGTGCTTCAAATCCCCTACTCATCTAGGCGTAGTAATTTACGATAGAAGGGCTTAGGAAAATCAATCTGGGTTTTACCAGTACGTTGAAATATCAGCAAAAGTTCTATGAGATAATTAATAAAATCGGATGTTTGCAAAGTGGTTTCATAACTGAGATCAGCATTATTGTCAAATTGCAGCCGACAACGAGTTAAGTCGATGGGAAGCATCGTCATATTCCAAGTCGCGACAAAAGGAATATCTTCCCCTCCCTCTATTTTGCGCGCTCCTTCCACACTCTTCTGTCGATACAGACTAATGGCATGGGGTAACACACGACGTTTATTTTCTGGACAAAAGGGGGCATAGACTTTCACCTCTTTTTCATCTATGGGTTTTAGTTGACTCAGTGATGACATCGTGAGATTTCCTCCCTAACGCATTTAGTAGTTTAGACATCTGCCAAAAATCCGATCCCTGGCCGGGTTAGCCTACCCTACAGTAGTTTTTGGAGATGTCTCTTCTATTGTCCTATAAAAAGCGGTTTCTTGATAGATAGCTTAAAATAATCTCTTACCCTAGTCACGTTTCTCTCCCTTTTTACGAAACGATCGGGCTACATACTACGCAAACGCGTTTCTTAATATTTCATACTATGACGTTTTCTCGCGGGTTTCCTTTTGTTTTATGTCTTGTCTCTCTGCTAACTCCCTTGGGGTCAAGTTTTGCCAACCCTGTACCTCCTCCTTCTCACCTTCCTCCTCAGTTATTCACCGATGATGGCAAGAATAGTTGTCCCCCAGGAGCCTTATCTCGTCTGAAGTATCACAAAATTGCTCCTGGGGAAACCGTGGAAAGTATTGCTCGTCAATATCGTCTTATTTCCGCGACGCTTCTGGGTATGAATCCCATTTTGCAAGGGGGACAAATACCCGTGGGTACGCAGATCGAGATTCCTCCTTATAATGGTATTCGCGTCCAAGTGGCCGAGGGTTCCACTTGGCAAGAGTTAGGCAATACTTATAAGGTAAGGCCCGATGTTTTATTTGAGGCTAATGGTTGTCAAAAGTCTCCCCAAGTGGTGTTTATTCCTGGGGTGAATTGGATGCCCGGAACCCCCGCGCTCCCAGGGTTAGCTTATCTGCCCGGTTATCCCTTACCTTCTAAGGCACAACAGGGCTTAGGCTATGGTTGGCAATTACATCCGGTACGGGGTGAGGTTTTTTTTCATAGTGGTTTAGATTTATTAGCTCCCAAGGGAACTTCTGTTTTAGCTGTGGGAGATGGGGTAGTCGCGTTCGCCAGTCCCCAAGGGGTTTATGGTAATTTGGTGGTTATTAATCATGTCGCGGGTAAACAAAGTCGTTATGCCCATTTGGATAAAATTAATGTGAAGGTGGGCCAGAAGGTGAAGTTAGGGGATGTTTTGGGGACCGTGGGAACGACGGGAAATCCCGATACTTCCCAAGCCCATTTACATTTGGAAATTCGTTATCGTTCCTCTTTAGGATGGGTTGCGGAAAACCCTGATGTTTATTTACAAAAGTCGACTCGTTTTTAGTTATTTTTTGATGGGGATTTTTTATGGCGGAATACATGATTAATGATGTCATTCCTTTTTTGATCTGTGTGGGTTTATTGGTGGTTTATTTGGTTTTTTCTGCCTTGACTGAAATGGGGACTAAATGGCCTGGGCAAAAATGAGCGATCGCGTTGGAGTAGGGACACGGCACTGCCGTGTCCCTACTATCTGTTGCTGTATTTTTCCGACTTGGTATGAGAAAAAGCAACCCATCGAGAGAAACCCGGTTTCTCAGTAAAAATAGATCGCGATCATCAGGTAACGATATCACGTCAAATAACCTTGGTTAGCTGACTTTGCCATAGGAGTTAAAAAGATTCAAGTTTGTTCTAATCCCTTAATAATCCATTGAATACACTCATGTTCACTATTAAATATTTTCGGTGCGGCTATATTGACTAACTTTTCCGGGGGATAATGATCATAAAATACTTTACCGCCTTCTTTATGGATGATAATTAAATGATCTCGATAAGTATATCTTCCTTGAAAATAATCTCCATAACTAACGACATCGGAATGCACTTTTAAATGTTCTTTCGCGATGTCAAGAAGGGTATCTATTTTCTCTGAATACATTCCCGCGGGATTATTTGCTTTGTGAAAGGTTCCCTTGTTTCCTGTTTCTGATAGTAGGGTATAAGAGTAAATTTCTTGTCCGTTGATCTTGCTAAAAACGAAGGGAATAATGAGATGTCCTTGGGTGGAAATAGATTTTTCGTAGAGCAGACGATTCATATTTATTTACGTGGATAAAAAGAAAATTTGACTCAATTCGAGAATTTTTAATAACATAAGAAAACCAGACTTAATGACAAGTAATAATGGGAACAATTCGGGTTTCTAATTGCTCAGTAATGTTGAGTTAAAGAAACACCTTTATGATAGTATTTTGGCTGTTTTCTAATATTTAATTTCTCCGGTTTTGTAATAGAGAGATGAGTTATAAAGCACTTGCTCTTGATGGGTGAGTAATGTACAATTTGATAAGGGATATGCGACACAGGTAACGATATAACCCGCGGCAATTTCTGAGGCACTAAGAAATTTTTGCTCCCTTTGATCGACTTCTCCATTAATGAGTTTCGCGATACAAGCCGAACATTCTCCTTGTTTACAACCAGAGGGGAGACGGATACCCTTTTCCTCCGCGATGTCTAGGATATATTGATCCTGGGGGACTTCGATGCTGCGATCAAGTCCTTTGTCAGGGTTGAGTAAGCGCACTTGATAAACTACCATTGTTAGTTTGTGTTTTAGGATTTCTTTTATCACTACTCTAGTTTATACGAAATAGGGATCGCTTCTATATACAGAAAGGTGTCGGGAGCATTTCAAATTTGCCAAAAAAAATTGTAGTGGGAGCGCAGAGATCCCTAGGGCTCTAATAGGGAGCTCTCCGCTCTGATGCTCCCCACAGGCTACGCCAACCCACTACCAATTTACAATTTTGAGATGCTCCCAAGGTGTCCATTATATTTTTGGGGCGAAAAACGGGTAAGGCACGATCGCGTTTATTTTTAATATTTCTTCACGGAAAAAATCTTTTTCTCCGAAAATAGATAAGATTTATCGCAATTGGAGGAAGGGGTGATGGCAATGGAGCCGCCTCTCTACCCCATCCCCAATATCAGACTACTATCAGTAAGGAGGTATAAAAAAAATCATCTTCTCCGAGAAAATACGCAAATACGGAGGGATTCTGCGTAACACATTCCCAAAAGCTCCTTTTCGCATCAAAACTGTGATGTATTTGTAAAGTTATGTATAATAATATTGAGGTTTCTGAAGCGATCGCTCAAAAATCATTAAAATCCTGTAATAGTCCCTATCTATTTACCTTGATGTCTAGGCTTAAATAAAAAAAGTTATTTTTCCGAAAAAAATATCTCAAAGTGCGCGATCGCGCACTTTTTCAGCCCAGTTGTATAACCACTCATTAATATCAGGAGAGTTAAATTTATGGAATTTTACCATCCCTCCGTTGAATACCTAACTGATGAGCCTATTCCAGAGGAAAAGTCATCACTGTTTCTGGGAAGAAATGAATGGTTAACTTTATTTGAAAATATATTAGATCCGGGCGCGATCGTTGATGAAAATGGCATTTATCTGGAAGTCAATGAAACCGCGAGTTATCTATTTGGGTTATCGAAAGAAGAACTAATAGGTAAGAGAATTTTTGATGTAATTGAGTCCGACAATGATTGGACACAATTGTGGCACAATTTACAAAAAAACGCGTGTATTTCCTTTGAATTTTCTCTGGTGCATCCCAATGGAAGTGAACGAATTGTCATATTTACCGCGGCAAATTTATTCCCTCACAGTTATTTATGTCTATTCAGAGATGTGACAAAATATCGTGAAATGGAAAGTCAACTGCAACAATATCAGGCGAGGGCAGAATTCTTAGAAAAAACCTCATTAAAAAATTATCAGGAACAACCATTAATTCCTGAGATTGATATGAATGAAGACAAAAAGCCTGAAGAATTTATGGAGCCACAAATATTTCGAGGATTAGTAGAAAATGCACCGGATATTATTTCCCGTTTTGATAAAAAATTACGCTATTTATATATTAATCCAGTCATTGAAAATATCACGGGATTGAAACGGGAAAGGTGGATTGGCAAAACGATCAAAGAAATGGGAATTTTATCATCAAATTTTCTGGGAATTTGGGAAAAAACTATTGAAAAAGTTTTTACGACAGGAGTTGAACAAATGAAAGAAATAGATATATCAACTCTCAACGATATTCGTTCCTATCAAACTCTTTTCGTTCCAGAATTTGCTCAAGATGGTACGATTGAATCAGTTTTAACGATTGGTCGAGATATGACAGAGCGTAAACGAATTGAAGACGCGATCGGTCAACATCTCAATTTTATGAACACTTTAGTAGAAACGGTTGATCAAGGAATTACCGTTAGTAATGAAACGGGAAATTTTGTGATTTATAATCGTGGAATGGAAGAAATAACTGGGTATTCAAAAGAAGACTCTCAAATCCCGAATTTCTTAGACAAAATTTATCCTAAATCCGATAATTATCAAGAATACTTTATCAAACTTAAAACATCTCCTCCCGCAAAAAATGTTGAGAATGACGAGTTTCTGATTACCAGAAAAGATGGAGAAAAACGTCATGTACTCATTTCACATCGCATTTTTGATTATGGTCAAAATCACTTATTATTATGGACTGTTAGAGATATTACCGAACGCAAAAAAGCAGAAGAGGAACTCCAATTAGCCAAGGAACATTTAGAGTTACTGATTCGTGCTTCTAATGATGGTTTTTGGGATTGGGATTTCAGCACTGGAGAAATCTATTTTTCCCCCCGTTGGAAAGAAATGATCGGTTACGCCGACGATGAGTTAGTTAATACATTATCAACCTGGGAAAATCTTATTTTTCCCGAAGATAAACAAGTGGCATTAAAATTGATAGATGATTATAACTATGGCCGAGTAGATCGTTTTTTTTCTACCCAAAGATTTCATCACAAAAATGGTTCAACGGCTTATATACTTTCCCGTGCAATTCATGTGAAGAATGGAGAGGGGCAAGTGATTCGCATGATAGGAGCTCATACGGATATTACCGAATTGGTTAATGCACAAGAAGCACTGCAACAACAAAAAGAACTATTACAAACTATTTTAGAAATTTCTACTCAGTTTATTGATCTGCAATTAGATGAAGTTGACAGGGGAATTAATCAAGCCTTACAACTATTAGGGGAATTTGCTAAAGTCGATCGCAGTTATCTCTTTCTTTTTCAAGAAAATTGCACAAAAATGGATAATACCCATGAATGGTGTGCTCCGGGTATTCGTTCAGAAATCGAGAATTTACAAGGACTTTCTTGTGCAAGTGTTCCTTGGGAAATGCAGTGTTTAACTCAATCTCAAGTCCTCAACGTTCAACGAGTTGCAGACTTACCAATGGACGCGGCTTATGAAAAAGAATTATGGCAAGCACAAGATATTCAATCTCTTTTATGTATTGCCCTATTTTCTGGTGGTAATTTGATAGGAATGGTAGGCTTTGATGCTGTCAAAGAAGAAAAAAAATGGAGGGATGTGGATATTTTATTATTGCGATTATTTGCTGAAAATTTAGTGAATTTACTAGAGCGTCAAAAAGTGGAAATGGCCCTACGAGAACGCGAGGAACTCTATCGCTCTTTGACGACTTATGCTCCCGTGGGAATTTTCCAAAGTAATGTGCAAGGAGATTTGATTTTTGTTAATCCTAAATGGTGTGAAATTGTGGGAATTACTCCGGGGGAATTTTCTGGGAAAAATTGGCAAAATTTCCTTCATCCTGATGATAGAAAAATGGCTCTGGATGCCTGGGAAAATATCGCAAAATTTCAGGCAAATTCCTTGGAATTTCGCTTTCAATCTCCTGATTATAAGGTTTCCTGGGTACTCGGTAATACTGCCCCCCTTCGAGATAGAAATGGCAATTTTGAAGGTTTGATTGGCACAATTTTAGATATTAGCGATCGCAAACAAGGGGAGGCGAGACTTGCCAAAATCAATGAATGTTTTTTAGGGTTTAGTAGCGATCCTGTGGATAATATTAACCGTTTGATTGAATTGTGCCGTAAACTTTTGGGGGCTAGTTATGTCGTTTATAGTCGTCGTGAAGAGAAAATATTTTCCCCCCTGGGTTTTGAGAAAGAGATGGTTAATTTTTATGCGGAAGATTCTCTAATTCATTCAGAAAATGAGCATCTCTCTCCAGAGGTTTGTATTAATTGTTCTCTTACCTCTATTTCTGCGGAAAAAAATGAGACTACTTTCTGTTGTCCTTACGACCAAAAACAGTTAGGATGGATTGTTAAATGTCAAAATATTGGTATTGGTGCTTTATGTGCTATGCACCAAGTTGATAGTGAACCGACGGAAGACGATCGCGGCGTTTTAGGTATTATTGCTGCTGCTATTGGTATTGAAGAAGAAAGGTGTCGTGTTGAAGAAGCTTTACGCTTACAAACGGAGCGAGAAAAAATTTTAAACACGATCGCGCAACGCATTCGTCAAACTTTAAATCTCTATGACATTCTTAATACCACCGTGGCAGAAGTACGAGAATTATTAAAATGCGATCGCGTCTTAATTTTACGCATTTATCCCGATGGGGTAGGCCAAGTGATTTCCGAATCACTAGATGCTCATTATCCCCAAATTTTAGGAGAAATTTTCCGTGATAATTGTTTTCCCGAAAATGGTTATCAACTTTACAGTAGGGGCAATGCTCGTTTGATTTCTGATGTAAATAATGATATTACGATTTCCTGTTTAAGAGAATTAATGGAAAAATTAAAAGTAAAGTCAAAATTAATTATTCCCCTTTTACAAGAAGAACAAATCATCGAAAATGAGGCTTTGTCAAATCCCGATCATCTTTGGGGTTTACTCATTGCCCATCAATGTTCAGACTATCGTCAATGGCAAGAGTGGGAAGCGGATTTACTAACATCTTTAGGGACTCAAGTCGCCATTGCGATTCATCAATCTCGCCTTTATGAAAAACTGAAAAAAGCCAATCAAGAATTACAGCGTTTAGCCTCTTTAGATGGATTAACTAAAGTGGCTAATCGCCGTTGTTTTGATGAGTATCTTAACACAGAATGGTTGAAATTACAACCCCAAAAATATCCTTTATCGCTGATTTTGTGCGATGTGGATTATTTCAAGCTTTATAATGATAACTACGGCCATCAAGCGGGGGATGAATGTCTGAAACAAGTGGCAAACACGATGGGTGACATTGTTTCGAGGCCAGGAGATTTAGTCGCCCGTTATGGTGGAGAAGAATTTGCCATTGTTTTACCGAATACCGATCAAAAAGGTGCGATGAATGTCGCGGAGAAAATACGCGAGGAGATTAAAAATTTGCACATTGAACATCGCGCTTCTGCTGTCTGCGATCGCGTCACTTTAAGTTTAGGAATTAGTACCTTAATTCCTTCGGTGGAATCTTCACCCGAAATGTTGATTCAAGCCGCGGATCAAGCCTTATATCAAGCCAAAAAACAAGGACGCGATCGTGCCATCTAAGTATAATTACTTTTAATTGTTCCCGATCGTGCAGAGAGTATGTTATATATTAAGGATTGTTAAGATTTATATAGAGATCATGTTTATAGCCCCTACTAGCTTGACAAAAATGAAAGCATGGTGTAGAGAAAAACTTTTCTTTGGGAACGATCCCACCCCGGAGCTGATCGCGATCTTACTAATTTACTTTGTCCAAGGTATCTTAGGATTAGCGCGCCTTGCCGTGAGTTTCTTCCTCAAAGACGAACTCGCGATGGGTCCGGCGGAAGTATCAGTATTGTTAGGATTTATCGCGCTACCTTGGATCGTCAAACCCCTGTTTGGTTTCCTCTCCGATGGCTTACCCATTTTAGGCTATCGTCGCCGTCCCTATATCATCCTATCAGGACTCTTGGGAACCCTCTCATGGATCGCGTTAGCCACCGTCGTCCATAATCCCATCGCGGCGGCAGGTACAATCATGTTAAGTTCCCTTTCCGTCGCGGTGAGCGACGTGATCGCGGATTCCCTGGTGGTGGAGCGTGCCAGAAGTGAGTCTAACAGGAATGTCGGTTCCTTACAATCTCTCTGTTGGGGAGTATCCGCCCTAGGAGGACTTATCACCGCGTATTTAAGTGGTTATCTCTTAGAAAACTTTACCACTCATACCATCTTTTTAATTACCGCGAGTTTTCCCCTAATTGTATCTGCGGTAGCATGGTTAATTCACGAAGAAAGAATCAACAATAAACCCAATTTTGACACAGTTAAACAACAATTTAAACAATTACGCGGAGCCATAACCCAAAAAGCGATTTGGCTACCGACACTCTTCTTATTTATTTGGCAAGCAACCCCCACCTCCGACTCAGCATTTTTCTATTTCACCACAAATAATTTAGGTTTTCAACCAGAATTTTTAGGGAGAGTACGTCTTGTCACCAGTATCGCGGCTTTAGTCGGTGTTTGGTTATTTCAACACTTTTTTAAAGCGATTCCTTTTCGGGTAATTTTTGGTTGGTCTACAGTTATTTCTGCTACCTTGGGAATGACAACATTATTGTTAGTCACTCATACCAACCGTGCGTTAGGAATAGATGATCATTGGTTTAGTTTAGGTGATAGTTTAATCTTAACAGTCCTCGGGCAAATTGCCTATATGCCCGTCTTAGTCCTTTCGGCAAAACTATGTCCTCCGGGTGTAGAAGCGACATTATTTGCTCTGTTAATGTCTATTGTGAACTTAGCCGCGATCGTTTCCTATCAAGGGGGAGCATTATTAACTTATTTGTTTGGCATTACCGAAACAAATTTTGACAACCTAGGGTTATTAGTAATGCTCACAAATCTCTCATCATTACTCCCTTTAGCCTTTTTAAGTTGGTTGCCTTCTGCTACCACAGAAAGCCAAGAGGAAATGGGTGATTTTTCCTTACCTGTTTTGGAGCCAGAAATTGCTCCGGCTAAAGGATCAGGACAACATTTAATGCCCGACTTTTTCCCTGATTTAATCCCCACTAATTTTCCCGAACAAATCACACGCGATCGCGCCTCTTGAGAAACCGGGTTTCTGAACAAAATCTCGACTCTTAATTCTCGGAGAGAAACCCGGTTTCTTGACACGAAAAGCAACCCTTTATTAAATCTGATTGTGAGCCATGACACTAATTTCTGAATCCCCCAAAAATCAATCCTATTCTCGCCAAGATTGGCAAAAGGGCTACGAATCTCAACCCAAGGAAGATAATTATGTCATAGAGGATATCGAAGGAAAAATCCCCGAAGATTTAAACGGAACATTCTTTCGTAACGGTCCAGGGTTATTAGATATAAACGGGCAAAAATATCATCATCCCTTTGATGGCGATGGTATGATTTCCGCGATTACCCTCAAAAAAGGTAAAGCCCATTTTCGCAATCGTTTTGTAGAAACGGAAGGTTATCTCGCCGAAAAAAACGCGGGAAAAATTTTGTATCGCGGAGTCTTTGGCACTCAAAAACCAGGGGGTTTATTAGCTAATATTTTCGATACCAAAATGAAAAATATTGCCAATACCAATGTTATTTATTTGGGGGAAAAATTATTAGCCCTTTGGGAAGCGGCACAACCTTATAGTCTTAATCCCCATACCCTTGATACCATCGGTTTAGATAATTTAGAAGGTATCTTAGAACCCGGAGAAGCATTTTCCGCCCATCCCCGTGTAGAAAAAGGGAAAAATGGAGGACGCGATCGTGTGATTAATTTTTCCATCAAACCCGGAATATCAAGTACCATTACCATTTATGAATTAGAAAGTAATGGGAAATTAGTAAGCAAACATTCCCATAAAATTCCGGGTTTTTGCTTCTTGCATGATATGGCAATTACGCCAAATTATTGCATTTTCTTTCAAAACCCTGTTTCCTTTAATCCCTTACCCTATCTCTTAGGATTTTGCGGTGCGGCAGAATGTATTAATTTTAATCCTAAACAGCCCACTCAAATTATATTGATTCCCCGCGATGGCAGTAATGATGTCAAAATTATAGACACAGAGCCTTGTTTTATTTTCCATCACGCGAATGCTTGGGAAGAAGACGATCGCGTGTACATCGACTCAATCTGTTATAAACAATTCAACAAGATTGAAGGAAATAAAGACTTTCGAGAAGTCAATTTTGATGTCATGCCCGAAGGACAATTATGGCGTTTTCAAATCAATCTAAGTAACAAAGATGTACAGCATCAAGTCATAGATGAAAGGAGTTGTGAATTTCCCACATTAAATCCCAATAATGTCGGACAAAACTACCGATATTTGTATATAGGAGCCGCTCATAATCCCACAGGAAATGCCCCATTACAAGGGATACTCAAAATAGATTTTCTCACAGGAAATCGTCAATTATGGAGTGCCGCGCCGCGTGGTTTTACTGGAGAGCCGACATTTGTACCCCGTGCCAATAGTAATGCCGAAGATGATGGATGGTTATTAATTTTAATCTATAATGCCGAGTATCATCGTTCGGAATTAGTGATATTAGATGCCCAAGATTTAACCCAAAAACCCTTGGCTAAATTGCATTTAAAAAATCATATTCCCTACGGATTACATGGTTGTTTCATCCCTGACTTTTTCTCAACCATTCCTTAGTGGTTGGTTGGGTTGAGGTGTCAGATATCTCATTTTCACCAAGATATTGACTCAACCCAACCTACTTTTTCCGGTAAAAATCAACAAAAAACACGCGATCGCGCTTTCTCCATTATCTTCATTTCTTCACCAGAAAGTGAGCGAAAAGCCCCCCCTTTGTGTCCTCTGTGCCTTTGTGTTTCATTTCTGAAAAATAGGGATTTTCTGGTAAAAAACAACCAAAAACACGCGCGTGCCATTATCTTCATTTCTTCACCTAAAAGTGAGCGAAAAGCCCCCCCTTTGTGTCCTTTGTGCCTTGGTGTTTCATTTCTTCAAAATAGAGATTTTCCGGTAAAAATAACCCAAAACACGCGAGTGCCATTATCTTCATTTCTTCACCTAAAAGTGAGCGAAAAGCCCCCCCTTTGTGTCCTTTGTGCCTTTGTGTTTCATTTCTGAAAAATAGGGATTTTCCGGTAAAAAACAACCAAAACACGCGATCGCGCTTTCTCCATTATCTTCATTTCTTCACCAGAAAGTGAGCGAAAAGCCCCCCCTTTGTGTCCTTTGTGCCTTGGTGTTTCATTTCTGAAAAATAGGGATTTTCGGGTAAAACAAACCAAAACACACGATCGCGCTCAAAAAGCAAATGCCGAGAATACCCGCCAAAGGATTACCATTAATCCCCGTGAGCCATGCCGGAACACTACCAGAATATTTGACTAATTTACCCACATTAATGATATAATAACCCCAGACTAAACCCCCATGAAAACCGATAGAAATCCCTAAACGATTTTGACAAAGCCGTTTCGCCTTCACTAAAATTAATCCTAAGAGAAATAAACCCGGAAACTGAGGCCAAGTTTCGATAATAACCGGGAGAGGTTTAATAAAATGTAAGATCGCGAATAAAAGACTATTAACCACTAAAGAAACTGAGAGACTATAATCACGTTCAAACTCCGTTAACAACCAACCTCGAAAGACTAATTCTTCGGCAAAACCCACCCCTAAACCACATAAAAACCCCTCAAAAATAAATTGAGATAAATTTTCAGGCGATTGCCAAATCACCCATCCGCAAAGCCCCTCTACAATAAACAATGTAAAGGTGAGAATAATCCCCAATCCTAACCCCATTAAGAGTTCAAAACCATTACGTCGAGTCCCGAGTAAACCATAACTTTGAATCAAGCCCCGTTGTCGGTAAATAGCCACTCCCCACCAACGTTGAAGAAAGATAAAATCCCCAAATAATAACCCCATTGTGATAATCGTTCTTAAATTGGGATCGGGGAATAAAAAATACGCGATCGTGGCTCTTGGTATCCAAAGTAAGGCAACAAGGAGCAAAAAAAGAAATAACCGCAGGGGAACAGGATATTGCAGAATATTGAGTTTCTGAATCATAGAAGAGGGAAGAAGGAAGAAGGAAGAAGGAAGAGGGAAGAAGGAAGAAGGAAGAGGGAAGAAGGAAGAAGGAAGAAGGAAGAGGGAAGAAGGAAGAGGCAATAAAATCAAGGGTTTGTGCAATTAACAACGTCAATAGGTGCAACGCGTAGCACTAGAGAAGAAAAAGCAAAAAAAATCCCTAATCATGGGATAGACTAGGGATTAATTGTCTTATTCATCAGGTTCAATAGTGCTAATCAAACCGTGATTTGTCAAAGTTTCGCAATAAAACTCCGCGTGTTCCAGAGTACAAGTGATGACAAGTGCGAGCCCATTGGTATGAGCTTCCATCATAATATTGACGGCCTGGGGTTGAGTTAGACTAGGAACCGTCTGTAAGAGAGTCTGCACCACATACTCCATTGAGTTAAAATCATCGTTATGGAGTAACACTCGATAACGGGGTGCAATTTTGCGGACTGTGGAACGCTTTTCTATTGTCTCGACAGACAAGTCGATCCCTCCCTTCTGTATGTTAAATTGTCGCTCAATTACTCAAATCGGCACTTAATTTTTTCATTTTAACAGAACTATGAAACGTAAACCAAACTCCTATAACGATCGCGGCGTTGATCCCTGGGATGAGAGTAGTGAAGGAGCAACCCCCAGGGGCGGCTCACGACGGGCCCAGGGTGGGGCAAAATCATCTCCCATTAACTACGCGTCTTTGGGTATTTTAGCCGCGGTATTTATTCTCGGAATTGGCATTGGGATCGCGTTTAGTTCCAATGCGACGATTAGTCCCGCGAATGTGGCATCGCGTGAATTTATTGATAGAAGTGCCCCAAACCCTGAACTATGTGTGCAATTTGGAGCCAGCGCGATGGTAACAGATATGCGGGTTTATGTTACTCTCAATCCCTTTAATGTCTATATATCTCAACCAGCTATGCGGCCTGGTTGTGTCTTACGATCAAATAACTGGTCCCTATTAGAACAAAGAAGATTAGTAACCTCCGAACAAGTGCGAGAATGTAAAAATCGTATGAATACCTTTGGTTTCACTGGGGCATTGGAAGAGAAACCAGACATTAATTGTATTTATCAAAATGACTCAGCTCAAAACTTATTCTTAAATCTCCCCGGTGCCGTCGAGCCACCCCGTGCCACGGATAAGTTTTAAATACTCTCTACTCTTTATCCCCCCACCCTTGGGGGGAATTTATTTTAATAAAAACTGGCTCAAATATCTTCAATGACAAATAATTCGCGTTAAAATAAATCTTCATAATAAGTCAACCCCCATGTACTTCTAATGATGGATTGATAGCTACGGGCTTGTTTTCGATAAACAAGCTAATCGGGAAAAATATTTAGGGTAAAAAATTTAGACGCGATCCCTTCTCAATCTCAAAATTTTATGAGACTTTCGCCAAAGCAGTCATTTGTAACCAAGACTGAATTGCACCCACTTCATTTTCCGAGATATCGACTAACTGGAACCATCCACGCTTCAAGGCATAGAAAACTCTTTGAATGGCTCTTTTTTCGTCAATACTGAGAAAATTGGAAAGAAAAATTAAACTGAGAAGGTTAAAATCAATCCCGGTAATTTGACGAGAAATTAAGACTTTGTTCAGAATTTCTTGCAGGGGGACTTGATAAGTTTCGCTGGAAATCATAATAGTTGTCTCCTTTAGTCTTACACCCCTATTCTGACCTTCCTTTCCTCCTATTACATTGTCCATTTGTCTTAAAACGACTAGGCCTCATAGCTTAAGTCCTCTTTAGGTGGAGGGCTTATAACCCTTTTCTAAGGCATAGCGCACTAATTGGGCGCGGTTGTCCAGTTTCAGTTTCTCAAAAATGTTACTCAGGTGCGCTTGTACAGTGCGCGGACTAATAAAGAGGCGATCGCTAATTTGTTTATTGGTATAACCTTGAACGACTTCCCAAAAGACTTTTTCTTCGGAGGGTGTTAAGGGTAAACGTGGCGGGAGAGAAGGACTGGGAGACGCGTTACCCCCCGCCCCCCCGGTGGAATATTGGAGAAGGCGGACAATTTCGCTATGGACACGATGACTCCGTTCTAATTGGGCTTTAATTTTCGCGAGGATCTCCTCTGGTAAAAAAGGTTTAACTAAATAATCATCGCCCCCGATCGCGTGGCCTTCCACACGAGACTTAAGTTCACCTTGGCCGGATAAAAAGATAAAAGGGACTAATTGCCCCGCACGCGTGGCACGAAGACGGCGACAAAACTCAAAACCGTCCATATCAGGCATCATCACATCAGAAATAACCAAATCCGCGGGATGTTCGTTAAAGAGAGAGAGAGCCTTTACCGCGGATAAAGCACACTCCACCTGATATCCCTGGCTTTCGAGGTAAAGGGCCAAAATTCTTTGACTGTCTAGTTCATCATCAACCACTAATATTCGTTCTTTCATAGATATTGTTGTAAAGACTGTTTGAT
>JBEDKD010000174.1:0-5539 GCA_041172365.1 Cyanobacteriota bacterium
CACTTGAGCTTTTTCGTCGTCTGAGAGTGCCAGCAATTGAGGTTCTAATTCTTTCAGCGTCATAGCAAACAAAGAAAAGGATTACTTTCTATCTTATCAAAGAACTTTTGGGAATATGGATTGCAAACTAAGTCTTGCTGCACATTTCCCTAAACAGCACGAGGCACGATCGCGTCACCAAAGAAAACGCGATACGGCCCAAGCCAGAAACCGGGTTTCTCTGATAGCTGTTGCATCTCAAGCGAGATTTGGGTGAGAAACCCGGTGGGAGCATTTCAAATTTGCAAAAAGAAACTGTAGTGGGTTGGCGTTGGCGTAGCCCGTGTGCGGAGCGACTCAGCCTGTGCGGAGCATCGGACGTCTCGCTCCCTAGGGATCTAATAGGGAGCGAGACGCTCCCACTGCCAATTTACAAAAATGAGATGCTCCCAACCCGGTTTCTCATCCCCACATTGACGTTACTCTAGTCTTTTTACATTATCATGCACCACTGCCGCACCTTTTTCGACGAAACCCCCCCCGACTTCCTATCAATTATTTTTTCTATTTTTCAGAAAAAAAACTATTTAACCGTGATAAACGCAGATAAACACAGATATTTTTACCTGAGGGAAGTCGGTTAAAATTACTTGAATAAAATGGGAGCAAGTAAGGCCAATAACCAACCGCCTAATACGATAACTTCGATAATTCTTAATAAGATATTTGGTTTCATAGTTAATTAGGATGGTATGAGATTTTGAAGAACTAAAATCATTACTATGCAGAATTTACGCACTCTCACCAAAGAAACCAGATTTCTCACTTGACACGCGATCGCGGGAAATAACCATTTTCAGTTAACAATACCTTCGCCATTTCTTTGTAGGTTGGGTTGAGGCACGAAACCCAACAACCATAAAAATCGTTTTTTAGGTGGGGCGAAGGTATTGGTTAAGAAACCCGGTTTCTGCGTAAATCCTACTATGAATCAGAGGAACGATTAAAAAAAGCACGAATCTTTTGTAACCAAGTCGCGGGAGAATCGCTGGCTCTATATTTGATATCAAATAATGAGAGCATTAAAGGCACTCCACCCACTCTCGCGATCATTAATAGATGAAAGGCTAAACAACCTACTAAAATCACCCAGGAAATCAAATGTAAATTATACCAAATTTGGTCAAACTCTTTTTTATATAACCATTCATCTTCGATCCGACTTCCCGTGATAAGGGCAAAGGTAATGGCTAATAACATTAAAGTATTCGCGACGCGATGGAGACTATACCACCAAATCGGTTTTCCTACTTCTTTGAGTTTGTCAAAGGTATCAGATTGAATCAGGCGTTTTTCCCCTAGATGAAAACTATATAAGGCAAACGCGGGCATAATTCCTAATAGTAATAATTTCCCGAAAGTCCCATGAATGCCGATAATACGCGGAATTTCAGGAATGCCTAAATTGAATAATCTATGATCATAGATAATGTACACCAAAAATGATGTCAATACTGCCAAGAGCGCGATCGAGGCATTCGCACCATGTAGCAGTCTCAGTAATAAAGGCTGATAAGGTTTAGAAGGAGCCATTTGTGAGTCTGAGAGTCAGTAATGATCGCTAATTATATCATAAGGAAGAGGGAAGAAGGAAGAAGGAAGAAGGAAGAAGGAAGAAGGAAGAAGGAAGAAGGAAGAAGGAAGAGGGAAGAAGGAAGAAGGAAGAGGGAAGAAGGAAGAGGGAAGAAGGAAGAAGGAAGAGGGAAGAAGGAAGAAGGAAGAGGGAAGAAGGAAGAAGGAAGAGGGAAGAAGGAAGAAGGAAGAAAATCACGGGTTTCAGCGATTAAGAGAATCCTCACTACTTGGGGGCTATATTATTCTAATATATACTCTTTTCTTTCCTTTGTGTCCTCTGTGCCTTTGTGGTTCATCCCAAAATAAACCCTGGGAAAATCACGTTTTTTTAATAAAAGTTAAATCCAAAAGAGTTTTTTCTGCCTGTGCAAATTGGGATTATAATAGGGATGTTTATGTGCAGAATGTCACGGAAAAGGAGAAAAGTCTGTGTTGAAACTCTATGGCGGTGCTCGCAGTCGGGCTTCTATTGTTAAATGGTATTTAGAAGAAATTGATGTGAGCTATGAGTTTGTGTTGCTTGATATGCAAGCTGGTGCTCATTTACAACCGCAATTTTTGGCGATTAATCCTATTGGCAAAGTTCCCGCGATCTCTGAGGGGGATTTTACCTTATGGGAGTCCGGCGCGATTTTACTATATTTAGCTGAAAAATATGGTAAACTGCCACAATCTTTAGAGGAAAAAGCACAAATTACTCAATGGGTATTTTTTGCTAATGCCACTTTGGTACCGGGAATTTTTGTCGAAGCCAGTCGGGAAAAAGAAACTCCCCGTTTGTTATCTCCTTTAAATGAAATTTTTAGCCAACAACCCTTTTTAATGGGAGATGAATTTACGGTTGCTGATGTGGCTGTGGGGGCAATCTTGGCTTATATTCCCATGATGTTAAAATTCGATTTAAGCTCCTATCCCGCGGTTTTGGATTATATTACACGGATCTCCGAACGTCCGGCTTTCCAAAACGCGATCGCGAACCGTCAGTAACAATCACAAAAAAAACCATAAGTTAGGGGCGCGACAATGGGACTGATGATAAAGGTAAGAATACCCTTATTATTATCCCATTGTTTCGCCCCTGCATGATCGCTGGGAGATAAATTCCGCGCGAATTTATGCCGAGAAATCTATCTGAAACCAACGGCTGCTTGCCACACAAAAGCCAGCAACAAGAAAAAGACGGGAATTACGGGCAAAACATCAACCAAGGGGTCAAAGACAGAATAGGCTTCGGGCAGTTTTGCCAAGAGTAATGCGGCTTCCATGTATGAATCTACCTCTCCAACACAGTTTTTTTCATAATTGCGACTAATCTTAACATACGCGATTCACTTATGATCTTCCTTAGCAGTAATCCAATGGCCAAATTCTTCCATGAAGCGATTGGCCAAGATTGCCTCTCTGATCCGTTTGGTAAAATGGACTAACTCTGTCACATTATGAATGGAGAGAAGGGTATAACCGACTGTTTCTTGGGCGCGCACCAAATGAGCCAGATAAGCGCGACTAAAATTTTGACAAGTATAACAGGGACAAGTTTCGTCGATGGGTTTAAAATCTTCGCGAAAGCAAGCATTTTTAATCTGCCATCGTTCCCCGTTCACCAATACCGCGCCATGTCGTGCTAAACGGGTAGGAATGACACAATCAAATAAGTCAACCCCCGCCGCGATCGCCTGTACCATCTCGCGATGAGTTCCTATTCCCATTAAATAACGGGGTTTATTCTGAGGTAATAAAGGTGTTGTCACCTTGACGATTTGTTCAATTAATTCGGAGGGTTCCCCGACACTGACACCACCAATGGCATAACCGGGTAAATCTAAGGCCGCCAACTGTTTGGCTTGGTGAACCCTTAAATCAGGATAAATCCCCCCTTGGACAATACCAAATAAAGCCTGGTCCGGGCGTTGATGGGCCTTTATACATCGTTCCAACCAGCGATAAGTACGATCTGTCGCTAATTGCACCTCTTCACGAGTCGCGGTATAAGGAGGACACTCATCAAAGGCCATAATCACATCGGCGCCCAATTCATTTTGAATTTGGATCGACTTTTCCGGTGTTATATAAATCATCTGGCCATCACGGGGAGAGCGAAATTTAACACCCTCCTCTGTAATAGTTCGCATTTCACTTAAACTAAAAACTTGAAACCCGCCAGAGTCAGTTAAAATCGGGCCTTTCCAAGCCATAAATTTATGTAGCCCACCAGCACCAGAAACGATCGCTTCCCCTGGTTGGAGATGTAAATGATAAGTATTAGCCAAAATCATGTGAGCTCCCGTTGCTTCTAATTGCGCGGGAGTTAAAGTTTTGACATTGGCGAGAGTCCCTACGGGCATAAAACGAGGTGTTTCCACAATTCCATGAGGAGTAGAAAAGACACCTGCGCGTGCTTGAGAATGACAACAAGAAGCTTGACAATGAAAGGAAAAGTTAGAGTTTAATGTCACTTAAGGGATAGGAAAATAAAGGGGAGCCAATAGGTAATGGTAATGGAAAAGAGTGTTTTGGTATAGGTGTTAACTATTAGCTGTTAGATGGTAGGTAGTAGGTTGTACTTTCATCGGGGATTGGGGATTGGGAATTGGGGATTGGGGATTGGGGATTGGGGATTGGAGACTCGGTAATAGATAATTATCCATTGTCAATTGTTAACCCTCTTCCTTCTTCCCTCTTCGCTCTTCCTTCCTTCTTCCTTCTTCGCTCTTCCTTCTTCCTTCTTCCTTCTTCCTTCTTCCTTCTTCCCTCTTCCTTAAAAAGGGCAATCATCATCGTCGATGTGGACATCCCAATTGGAGGAAAGGACTTGATCAACCACAGCATCTAACGCGGCCGCGTTTAAATTGCGAGAAAATTCGTCTTGAAGGGGGTTAGAGAGGGGAATAAGTCGTAACTGTCGACCATCTTGTACCAAATCAAAAAAAGTCAATTGCTCAGGAGACTCCCTGAGTTCTAAATAATCAAAACTATAAACATTCAAATATAAGGTGTGATTGGCAACCAGGGTGGAACGACTCGGATCGGCACAGACTTCCATGATATATCCTTCACCCTCGGTCTTAATTTTACCATCAAGGGAATGGATATAACGGACGCGACCTAAGTCAACAAGTAGTCTTTGCATATCACGCTTGTTGACAATAATTCCGGTATCAATTATGCAAGGTGCGGATACCATTTGATTGAATTGATGGTGACTCATTTAACAAAAGCCTCTTTGGTGATAGGTTCCCCTCTCGGAATTCACGGAATCGGCTAGAGTTCGTCGGAGGGGAGAATACTTAGTTTAATGGGAAACCTTAGCCAGGGCGAGATTTTCAATGCTCCTTCTCTGGCTGCTTGGGTTACAGATTGACTGATCCCCAAGGGCTTATGGGTGTTCTTGATCCCATTCTGGCATACCCTTTGCGATTTAACTCCCATCGGAGAAATAATTTTTTTTTCTTTATGATTAGTCTAAATTTGTTTCGTGCTCTTGCTAATTTTTGTCGTAACCTGGGGGCTTCTCTGGGGGGGGCTGTGGTTTTTTATACTTGTATTCCCCTTCCTTCTTCTTGGGCTTTGGATTTTCGGGGGATCGCGCGTTGGGCTCCTTTGATCGGGGTTTTGATTGGGGGAATTTTAGCCGGATGGGATTTTTTGTTACAGATTTTGGGTATGCCGATTTTAACTCGCTCCGCGTTGGTGGTTTTGGCGGGGATCGCGCTGACGGGGGGATTACATTTGGATGGTGTGATGGATTCTGGGGATGGTTTGGGGGTTCAAGATCCCCAACGTCGTTTGCTGGTTATGGCTGATAGTGTGACGGGGGCTATGGGCGCGATCGCGGGGATTTGTCTGGTTTTCTTGAAATTTTGTGCTTTTTCGGTTTTGCCTGACGATCGCGTTTTGGGGTTAATGTTGGCGGGGGGGTGGGGAC
>JBEDKD010000175.1:0-10254 GCA_041172365.1 Cyanobacteriota bacterium
CATAACTATGTTGTTGTAATTCCACCACATGATTAAGCCGTTGTCGTTCTTGTTCTAATTGTTCTAACTCATCGGGGGAATTAAGATTAGACTTTCCCAATTCTTTAACTTGATATTCTAACAAATCCAGACGTTGTAATCGTTGTTGTTCCGATTGCCTTCTCTGGGCTAACATCCTCGCGGCTTGTTGAGTTTTTTCATACGCGATCGCGACTTGTTCTCGTTGTTTAATTAATTCACTTCCCCCATAGAGATCCAACCATTGTCGCTGGAGATTAGGATCACCCAAAAGAACCGTTTGACCTTGAGCCGTAAATTCGACAAGATGAGCCCGTAATCTATCCATAATAGCACGATTTACCAATATACCATTTAAACGCGATCGATTACGAATACTATTTCCAGAAACGATAATTTCCCGACTACAAACAACCAAAGTACCATCGACTAAATCAATTTCTTGTTCTTTCAGCCAATGGACCAAATCGGGATCTAATTCAAAAGTGGCTTCCAAGATAGATCGTTTTGCCCCAGTACGAATCACCCGACTAGAAACCTTACCCCCTAATGCTGCATCTAGGGCATCAAGGATAATTGATTTTCCGGCACCTGTTTCCCCTGTAAAGACATTTAAACCCAGACCAAATTCTAGATCCAGATGATCGATGAGGGCAAAATTCTCGATTCTCAGCGATAACAACATAAACGAAAGAAGAAGGGGATTAGGGATAAGGGATTGGTATGAGGTGATGGGAAGTCAGTGAAAAATGATCTTCCTCCCTTCCCAATCACCTTTCCTTTACAGTTTACCGTTTCTGTGCTGTTTTTTGAGCCTTGCTATGATCGGAAGTTTTTTTTCTAATAAAATGAACCACAAAGGCACAGAATAGACAGAGGAAAGAAAACAGAGATAAAGTCAAGATGAAAAACTTTAAAGTCCAGCCGAATAACCGGAGGAAAATCGTGCTTATTTTCTTTTCTTCATTACCTCTGTAGCATTTCTCAGAAAGATGAGGTCTAATTTATTCCCTATTAAGATTTCCCTATTAAGAGTTAAGAAAAACCAGAAAACTCTCCCCTCACAAGTATGAGAATTTCTAGTCATGTGAGCCTTTATTTTACCACTAAGGCACTAAGGCACTAAGGACATAAAATAGAGAGTCTCGACCAAGTATAGAAATTTACCCCTTTGTGTCTTTGTGTCTTTGTGTTTTGTATCTTTGTGTCTTTGGGGTTTATTTTATTTCCCTATATCATTAAGATCGCGTTTCCACTAAAGATGAGGTCTAATTTCTTCCCTATTAAGAGTTCCCTATTAAGAGTTAAGAAAAACGAGAAAACTCTCCCCTCACAAGTATGAGAATTTCTAGTCATGTGAGCCTTTATTTTACCACTAAGGCACTAAGGCACTAAGGACATAAAATAGAGAGTCTCGAACAAGTAGAGAAATTTACCCCTTTGTGTCTTTGTGTCTTTGTGTTTTGTGTCTTTGTGTCTTTGGGGTTTATTTTATTTCCCTATATCATTAAGATCGCGTTTCGACTAAAGATGAGGTCTAATTTCTGGGAGCCTCTCAAGGTTGTAAATTGGTAGTGGGTTGGCGTAGCCTGTGCTTCGCCAACCCACTACAGTTTTTTTTGCTTCTTTGAAATGCTCCCTAATTTCTTCCCTATTAAGAGTGTATCGCGTGGGGCGAAACCGATATGACTTGCTAAAAATAACCACGAATTTGCCTTAACCCAAAGTGATGTTAGCTCATGTATTGAAATTAGTCGATGACGCGATCGATGCTGATCTAAATAAAAAAGCGAGCGAGGACGCTCGCACTACATTTACCGGTTTCTGAGTATTATTTTATTTATACCGTTTGTTAAAACCTAGAGCAATTTTGGGATTAACATTTTGAGTGATGTTAGCACTCAGGGGATAAACGGGAAATTCCTTATCCCATAGCTTTAAGGCATTTGGGATTTTTTTTGAACTCAGCAACGTCCTCAAAAAAATCACTTATAAAAGTTATCTGGGACGTGAATTATCATAGATAAAGTACAGCTTACCATTCCGATTTTACCGTAGCTTCATCTATAAAGTATAATAGGAAAACTACCGGATTTTAGCAGAAATTGAACCCCGGGTTACAAACATCAAGATTTATTGGGTAAACTTGCCTCTAATTTGAGACAATTACGACCATCAATCTGTAATTGATAATCAACACGATCCATTAATCGAGTCATAATCAACCAGCCGTAACCACTTTCTTGTTTAGCTTCAGGAATAGGAGCATTATAATCATCAACTTCATAGCCTGTTCCATAATCCCAAATTTCCAAAGCCACATCACGTTCTTTCAGCTCTAACCGGAGTAGAACAGGTAAACCAGGTTGCTCTCGATGGGCGTGGCGAATCACATTGGAATAAGCTTCTGCTAACACCAAGCGAAACCGATTTGACTGACGAGCCCAATCGACGTGCTCACCTAACTCCACCTCTAAACTACTTAACAACCAGGTTTCTGCAATGGTTAAAAACCTCAAGTCGCTTGGTACTTGCAGTTCTGTTTTCATAGAATCAGAGAACCTCCAGAGAGAGAATGGTTTGATCATCTTCCTGAACTGGATTGTCAGCCCGGATACGAGCTAATAAATTATCCAAGTTTAAGGAACCCTTTTCATGCTGTAATAGCTTCCAAAGCCCCTCTTGTTGTAGCATGACACGGTTAGATTCACCCGTACTACTATCAGTTAGAGTAACAGTTGCTTCCGTAATCCCATCACTGGTAAGTAGGAACATATCACCCGGTTGTAAATCAATTTGTCCAGCTTTACCACGCCAAACGGGTAAAATCCCAATAGGAACACCCCGCGCTTTGAGGAAATTCGGTTCCACCGTGTCAGGATTTTCACTTTCTAAAGCCGAGTTAGACCATACCAAGGGATAAACATGACCTGCATTACAGTACGCGAGACGTCCCGTTGAGGGCGTATAACGAGCTACAACCATTGTAATAAAATGATTATTACTAATTAGATCATCGGCGAGACTGCTATTTAAGTTAAGCATGACTTGTTCGGGTTCAGGGGATATCTCCACAGATAATTCTCGACGCATGACGGAAATCGAACTCGCCATAAATAAAGCCGCGGGGACACCCTTGCCCGAAACATCACCCACCGCGATCCAAATATCCCCTGACGCGTGGACATAGACTTCAAAGAAGTCTCCCCCCACTTCCCTTGCTGGATAACAACAAGCTTGAACTTTTACCGTCTCAAAGTCTGGCCAACTTTGACGCAGTAAATTTGTTTGAATTTGTCGCGCCACTTCTAACTCTTGACGCATTTGCTGGGCCAATTCCAGAGTGCGTTGATAGAGTTTTGCCTGAGATAAAGCTAACGCGGCTTGTTCTGCCACTCCTTCAATTAACTGAATCTCTTCGGTTGACCAAAGAACATGATTTCCCTCTTGACAAAGCCCCAAAACGGCTAATAAATCCTGTTGATACATTAAGGGAACGATTAATTGATTCGCCCCATTACCTTCGGGATATTTCGTCGTTTGACGACTTTGGACCGTTTGCTGAAGTAACGCGTCATTGAGCGTGGAACTATGGCCCCCCTCACTATCGGGTTGATAGGAAAAAACTGTTGGTAAAAGCCGATCGCCTTCCACGGGTTGTAAAAGAGCATAATTGGCTCCAAAACTCGATCCCACAGTGTGCGCGATCGTTTGCAACATACTGGAATAATCGAGGGAACCGCGAATAGCACTCATTACCTCATTAAACAAGGATTCTCGTCGTAGAGAACGATTGAGGGAATTAGTGCGTTGTTTCACAACCTTATAGGTATCCGCGGCTTGCTGTACTACGGATTTTAGTTCCTCTGGGTTCCAAGGTTTCGTAATGTACTTAAACACTTGACCCGCGTTAATGGCATCTACCAAATCTTCGACATCCGTGTACCCGGTGAGGAGAATACGAACCGTATCAGGAAAGCGATCAACCGTTTTGCCCAAAAATTCTGTTCCATTCATTTCGGGCATTCTTTGGTCAGAGATAATCACAGCCATTTCGCCCTCCTGATCGAGGACCTCCAATGCCTTGACCCCGCTTTCCGCCTTACAAACTTGGAACTCCCGTCGAAATGTGCGGTACAGCAAATCAAGGTTGTCGGGTTCGTCATCGACTACCATCAGTTTGAGTTTTATTTTATCTCCCTGACCCATGCCTTCCCTTATCCTCTGATGAATTTATCAGGTATCGCGTGAAACATTTTTCATGCCCTTGAGTCCCGACTTCCGACCTTTCACTCGACACAAAGAGTCGAAAGTGTTTTGGGGGCGATCGGGAAGAAATGTTTATTAGTCGAGCTTAAGGCTCTGAGAATACTCTTGCCTGAAGCGTTCTAATTCTAACATTGTCAATTTTCTCTCCTCTTCCCACTCAAGATCATAATCCTACCACTACGCGTGGCTATTTTTAGCCGATCGCGTCTCGATATTATTGCCCAATCGTTGAGCTAATCTGAGTTTAGCAGAGCGAGCCCTGGGATTTATCTTCTCTTCTGCTTCTTGGGCTTGGATGGGTTTTTTGGTTAATATTCGCAATTGGGGGTTTTCCCGTAATCTATGTTTTACCAGTCGGTCTTCTAAACTGTGAAAACTAATGATACCTATGATCCCATCGGGTTTGAGCCACATTGGGGCAATGTTAAGAAAAGTTTCTAATACCGTTAATTCGGCATTGACCGCGATCCGTAGGCCTTGGAAAATACGAGTCGCGGGGTGAATGCGTCCATAACGATAGGAACTGGGGACAGAGTGCCAGATCACGTCGGCTAATTCTGTGGTTGTCTCAAAGGGACGTTTTTCCACAATCCGTTTCGCTAATCGTCGCGAAAGTCGTTCTTCGCCATAATGATAAAAAATATCAGCAAGTTGAGATTCTTGCCAATGATTAATAATCTCGGCCGCGGTGAGGTCTTGTTCTTGGTTCATTCGCATATCTAAGGGAGCCGGATGACGAAAACTAAATCCTCTTTCTGGGGTATCGAGTTGGGGGGAACTTACCCCTAAATCCGCGATAATACCATCAAAGCTGTTAGGTTTGCCCGGATATTGGGCAAAATTCCCTTGCCAAAATTGGACGCGATCGCGATATTCCTTTAAATTCTCACGCGAGGCGGAGATCGCGATACTATCTTGATCGATGGCAACTAACGTAATATCAGGGAAAGAGTCTAAAATCCCACGACTATGACCCCCCCCGCCCACCGTAGCATCAAGATAATGCCCCCCCTCTCGGAGGGCTAACCCATTAATTAACTCTGCACTGAGGACTGAGATATGAATAAAGGAGGACGCGCTAGGTGCAAGCTGCACTAACGTATCATCTCCTTGATCCTTCTCAGATAAGTCACTCTCCTTCATAATTTATAAAGACCAAAGAAAAATCAACAATCGGCAAAGGGGAATAGGAAATGGGGAAGCCGGAATCAGAAATGGCAAAATTGACCATTACCTCATTACCGATTACCGATAACCTATTACCCTCATAACTTCTCACCAATCGCTAATTATGACAAGAATTGAAACCAGAACCGAACCGATGGTGCTCAACATGGGACCGCACCATCCTTCCATGCACGGGGTATTACGTTTAATTGTCACCCTCGATGGGGAAGATGTGGTTGACTGTGAACCTGTCTTAGGTTATTTACACCGCGGCATGGAAAAAATTGCCGAAAGTCGCAGTAGTGTCATGTTTGTCCCCTATGTCAGTCGTTGGGACTACGCGGGGGGGATGTTTAATGAGGCGATCACGGTGAACGCGCCGGAAAAACTCGCGAATATCAGTGTCCCTAAACGGGCTAGTTATATCCGCGTCATTATGTTGGAATTAGCCCGTATCGCGAATCATCTTCTCTGGTTAGGCCCGTTTTTGGCTGACGTTGGTGCCCAAACTCCCTTTTTCTATACCATGCGCGATCGTGAACCCATTTTGGATTTATGGGAAGCCGCGACGGGCTATCGTATGGTTAATAATAATTATTTCCGTATTGGTGGGGTAGCCGCGGATTTACCCTACGGTTGGGTGGATAAGTGTCATGACTTCTGTGATTACTTTTTGCCGAAAGTTGATGAATATGAACGCTTAATTACCAAAAACCCGATTTTCCGTCGTCGGATTGAGGGACTAGGGGTAATTACTCGTCAAGAGGCAATTAACTGGGGACTTTCTGGCCCCATGTTACGCGCTTCTGGGGTGAAATGGGATTTACGCAAGGTTGATCATTATGAATCCTATGATGATTTTGACTGGGATGTGCAGTGGGAAAAGAGTGGGGACTGTTTAGCCCGTTACTTAGTACGGATTCGGGAAATGCGCGAATCGGTAAAAATTATTCGTCAAGCTTTGAAGGGTTTACCCGGTGGTCCCTATGAGAATTTGGAAGCGAATCGTTTAGCCTCCGGGCCTAAGTCGGAGTGGAATAACTTTGATTATCAGTTTATTGCTAAGAAAGTTGCTCCTACTTTCAAAATTCCCAAGGGTGAACATTATGTCCGTGTGGAAAGTGGTAAGGGAGAATTAGGGGTTTATATTATTGGGGAAGATAATGTCTTTCCTTGGCGTTTTAAGATTCGTGCCGCGGATTTTAATAATTTGCAAGTTTTCCCCCATATTCTCCGAGGTGCTAAAGTCGCGGATCTTGTGGCAATTTTGGGTAGTATTGATATCATTATGGGTTCTGTTGATCGCTAGTTTTTCGGGAAAATAGAACTTAGGTAGAAACCGGGTTTCTTGTTGCTGACAATTCGTCCAACCAAAATGACGATGGCAAGAAACCCGGTTTCTTTTTATTCATAACGGTAGGAGAAACAGGAAGGAATATCTGTTAGGAATGGCAATTATAGCACCCGCCAAGACGGTTAGGACAAAAAACGCCATCCCATCCTATGATCTCTGTAGGGGCTCTTTCACCCATATCTGTGCCACCAAACAGACAGGCCTCCAAACCCATCCCCACTCACCAATTCCCAAATTCTATGTAATACCATTTCTTAAAAGTTGGGCTACAGTAGGGACCCGGCACTGCCGTGTCCCAACTGATACGATAAGTCGCGACACATTTAGGAAATGGTATAATTGGTGGTTGATACCAGTTGATGGACAGTATTAGTGGGGTGGGGCGGGTTTTTGGAGGTTATTTGTTTGTGGGATAAATTCGGGTAAACCCGCCCCTACAAAATCTGTCCTAATAGCCCTGGCGGTTGCGATATACCAATAAGGAATGAAAAATTAATAAAGTAGTGCAGGCATCTTGCCTGCTTTCGGGCACATATAATGGGCGAAACTACCAAGCCAATAGAAAAGTAGGGACACGGCACTGCCGTGTCCCTACTCGATATCAATCAGAAAAAATTGGCGAAGGGATTGGGAAAGACAACCCGGTTTTATCAACTTTAGATGTTTAGATTCAGAGCAAATCCCAAACCTAAAATCTCAAATTAGGAAACACTAACCAAAACTTTCTTCTTACCAGAGCTCAATTCGCCCTTAGCATACTTAGCCGCGAAATCATCCAAACTTACTTGTTTGATTTTGCTCGCGTTACCA
Organism: Cyanobacteriota bacterium; assembly: GCA_041172365.1. Taxonomy (GTDB): domain Bacteria; phylum Cyanobacteriota; class Cyanobacteriia; order Cyanobacteriales; family Microcoleaceae; genus JBEDKD01. The sequence continues at coordinate 7,619 of JBEDKD010000175.1, forward strand.
GCAGAGCCAAACGCGTTATAACGCTCCGCACAAACCTTCTGCATATACTTAATAGAAGGCTTGAGGAAGTGACGGGGGTCAAACTCTTCGGGTTTCGCCGCTAAAGCTTCACGCACAGCCGCGGTAATAGCCAAACGGTTATCAGTATCAATATTCACCTTACGGACACCGCTCTTAATACCCTTTTGGATTTCTTCAAGGGGTACACCGTAGGTTTCAGGGATTTTACCGCCATACTTGTTAATCAAAGCCAGTAAATCTTCAGGAACAGAAGAAGAGCCGTGCATGACTAAGTGAGTATTAGGTAAGCGACGGTGAATTTCTTCAATGCGGCTGATCGCGAGAATTTCACCCGTAGGCTTACGGGTAAACTTATAAGCACCGTGGCTGGTTCCAATGGCCACCGCGAGAGCATCTACACCGGTTTGCTCAACGAAATCCACTGCTTCATCGGGGTCCGTTAACAATTGATCATGGGAAAGAGTACCTTCAAAACCGTGACCATCTTCAGCTTCACCCGCGCCAGTTTCCAGAGAACCTAAGCAGCCTAATTCACCTTCGACACTCGCGCCAACAGAGTGAGCCACTTGTACCACTTCGTGAGTCACATTGACGTTGTACTGATAGCTGGAGGGAGTTTTGGCATCCGCTTCTAAGGAGCCATCCATCATTACACTGGTAAAACCGTTACGAATTGCAGAATAGCAAGTCGCGGGGCTATTACCGTGATCTTGGTGCATCACAATGGGGATGTGAGGATAGGTTTCCACCGCCGCCAAAATCAAGTGACGCAGGAAATTTTCCCCCGCGTAGGTGCGAGCTCCACGAGATGCTTGCAGAATCACGGGGCTATCGGTTTCCTTAGCAGCCTGCATAATTGCTTGGATCTGCTCCATATTATTAACGTTATAAGCAGGGAGACCATAACCGTTCTCAGCCGCGTGATCGAGAAGCAGCCGCATGGGTACGAGCGCCATAGATATTCCTCCTATTATTCTTTTTATTCAGCCGTCAGTTTAGGCAAGCCCAATTCTTACAATAATATTAAGATACTTTGCCACTTATTTCTTACTTTGCTTTAAATGATTTTTCTCATCGAAACACATTCATAAGTAGAGATACTTATCAATGTGTTTTATCTTTTCTATTTTTCGGTTTTTATGGGTCGCCCGGGATTCGAACCCGGGACCAATCGGTTAAAAGCCGAGTGCTCTACCGCTGAGCTAGCGACCCTTTTTTTATTTGTCAACCACGATTTATTATACTAGCACTGGTCGAGGAGTTTGTCAAGGGTTTTTTCCAAAAAATTTTAGAAAAAATGCGCGGTCATGGAAACGGACATTTCACAACTGGCTCCGGGTTCCAAACGGGTAAGGTGACGACCTGTGTTGAGGGCATTACGAGGGGCGCTCCAAGGTTCGAGGCAATAAAAATCTTTGCCTTTGAGTGTCCAGAAGACGACACTAGAATAACTGGAGTTATAGCAAACGGTGAGGCGCAGACGACGGGAATTATCGATCGCGGTCGCGGCTAACCCGGTTAATTGTTCAAAGACGACATCTATTTCATCGAGATTCGGATCAAAGAGTCCGGTGAAGGGGTGAAGTTGTTGGGTTCTCTGATCGCGGTATTGTACCCCTGGAATTTCAAAACGTAGTCGAGTTTTGTCTGGAGCCCAAAAATAAGGATGTAAACCACTGGAAAAGGGCATCGTTTTGTCCGAGTGGTTGGTATAGCGTTGGAGAATTTCTAAGGACGAACCCTTTAATTTATAAGTAAAGCTGACATCAAAATCAAAGGGATAGAGTGCTTTGGTTTGTTCATTACTCTTAAGCTCCAGTGTCATCGCGGCGCGGTCTTCCGTTACCTGATCGACGACATCCCAAGGGATATCACGGGCAAAACCATGTTGTTTTAAGCTATAGGGTACATCTTGGTAAGTATAGGTATTGTCGGGTAAATTCCCGCAAATGGGGAATAAAATCGGAATGCCGCCCCTGACGGTTAACTCAGGATTAGTCAATCGTTCCCGATCCAAGTAAAGCAGTTCTTGATCTTGCACACGCCAACTTGTGATGATACCTCCTCTTTCGGGTACTACTTCCAAACTGGAATTAGCGACCTGATCTGAGAGGGTATAGGTTTTGTATTGCTTTTGGGCAAACGCGATACGGAATTCACTGGTTTTCATCGGCTAGATCACTGAGTCATTAATGATTCGGAAAACACCACAGGCGGCTCATAGCTTTTTTTACCCTAAAATGGTGCATTTGGCAATGAGCCACACCTGTGATTATCCTTGATGGACGGGAATGGGGGGTAACGCGATCGCGATTTGACGATTAATTACCGAGGTGGTTTCTGAGTCTGAGTTTTTTTGTTTCTCCTTACTAATTAGTGTAAAGGAAGGAACACCACTTGAGGGAAGAACACTGTGAGTTGTCGCGGGTTTTCCTGATGTGGGCTGACTCGGAGAGGGGACCGTAATAAAGGGATCTTTGATAAAGGGTTCTTTCATAAAGGGATCTGTCTCACCCTTTGTCTCTATCTTTGTCTCTGTCTCTGCCTTTGTCTCTATCTTTTTCTCTGTCTTTTTCAGAAACTCCCCGCTCGCGGGGGGCAGGGGGGGCTGAGAT
>JBEDKD010000176.1:0-8790 GCA_041172365.1 Cyanobacteriota bacterium
CTCTTCCCCCTCTTCCCTCTCTTCCCTCTTCCTTCTTCCTTCTTCCCTCTCTTCCCTCTTCCTTCTTCCTTCTTCCTTCTTCCTTCCTCCTTCAAAAACTACATTCCCATGATTTCGTAGCCAGAATCAACATATAAAATTTGACCCGTAACACCACTGGAAAGATCGCTACAAAGGAAAGCCGCGGCATTACCGACTTCAGTCTGAGTTACCGTGCGACGTAGGGGTGCGACTTGTTCCACATGGTGGATCATGTCTAAAATACCCCCAACCGCGGAAGAGGCTAAAGTGCGAATCGGACCGGCTGAAATACCATTGACGCGAATATTAGATGGGCCCATTTCCGCGGCCAAATAACGGACATTCATTTCTAACGCGGCCTTCGCGATACCCATGACATTATAATTAGGTACTACCCGCACTCCCCCTAAATAAGTGAGAGTGACAATACTTCCCCCTTCTGTCATTAAAGGTTTCGCGGCTCCCGCCAGACGTACCAAAGAATAGGCACTGACATCTAAGGCTAAAGAAAAACCGGAGCGCGATGTGTTACTAAAATCTCCTGATAAATCATCTTTGTTGGCAAAGGCTAGACAATGGATGAGGATATCTAAACGACCCCATTTTTCCTTGATGGTGGCAAAAATCTCATCTATTTGACTATCATTCTGAACATTACAAGGTAGATAGAGACTGGGGTTGAGGGGTTCTACCAGTTCTGCGACTTTTCGCTCCATACGCCCTTTTTCGTCGGGGAGATAAGTAATTCCGAGATTCGCTCCCGCTTGATGGAGTTGTTGGGCAATGCCCCACGCGATCGAGCGATTATTGGCAATGCCAGTCACAAGGGCGTTTTTTCCAGTTAAATCTAACATAGTGCTATATTCTAAACTTCCGGTTATTTCATTAGATTTTTACGCGAACCCCTCTGTCTAAGTGAGACTTGATGGGGACTTGTAAGTTAGTTAAGCTAAGTTTGTGAGGACCTGTACAATGTGCTTTGTGAGCAGGGCTAATCACTGGGACGGCTTAGAGTTGCGAAATCCCTTGGGCAAGGATAACGTTCCGCCTAGTCAACATTGGCTTATTTTACCAAAACATGAGGTTTAAAGCCTTGCCCTGATCGGGCTAATTTTGATTGGTTATGTTATAATCGGTTCGCTTCAGGTTGAAAGACCCCTTGAACGTGCCCGTCAAATATGGCTCGGCTAGGAAAAATGCTACGGATGCCACACGACAGCCAAGAAAATAAAAAAGCAACTCGGTGGCGATAACGAGGATAATCAAAGCCTGCGAAACTAACAAAGTAGCAAAACCCGGAAAAGTCAAAGCTTTTCTACAGTATAGGTGAGTGCAAGGAATCTCCTCGTGACACATGATAGACCGCTAGCTGCTGTATTCCGCCAAATTAGCGGAGGATCGTTTCCCCCTGTTGTCGAATCTTTTGAACGGGGTAAGACTATCTTTTTCCCCGGAGATCCGGCGGAGCGCGTCTATGTTCTTATTAAGGGCGCGGTTAAACTTTCCAGAGTCTATGAGGCTGGTGAGGAAATTACTGTGGCTCTTTTACGGGAAAATAGTGTCTTTGGTGTTCTGTCTTTGATTACAGGCCACCGCTCGGACAGGTTTTACCACGCGGTCGCGTTTACTCCTGTGGAGTTAATTTCTTTACCGATTGAACAGGTGGAAAAGGCTCTTAAGGAAGATCCTGATTTGTCTATGGTGATGTTAAAGGGTTTGTCTTCTCGGATTTTACAAACTGAGATGATGATCGAAACTCTGGCTCACCGTGATATGGGATCGCGTTTGGTGAGTTTTTTATTGATTCTTTGTCGTGATTTTGGTGTACCTTCTAGTGATGGGATTACTATTGATTTGAAGCTCTCTCATCAGGCGATCGCGGAGGCTATTGGTTCTACGCGGGTGACGGTGACTCGTCTTTTGGGGGATCTACGCGAACAAAAAATGATTTCTATTCATAAGAAGAAAATTACAGTTCATAACCCTGTGGTGTTAAGTCAGCAATTTACCTAATTTTTCAGGTGGGGATGCTGTGAGATCCCCCATTGTCTGATCTAAGTATTTTGTGTCTGTGCTTCCCTAGGGGGATGAACTTTTTGTTTTTCTGTCCTCTTTATTTTTGATTAGATAATAAACTATTTTTTCATCATTCCTCCCTTTTTGTTCATCCTTGACACTGCATGACTGCTGGTATTATTCTGGTTTTGGTGATGTTAATTCTGGGGGGGGCGATCGCGACGATTAGCGATCGCTTGGGGACGAAAGTTGGCAAAGCTCGCCTGAGTTTGTTTAAGCTTCGCCCTCGTGATACCGCGGTTTTGGTGACGGTTTTGACGGGTTCGGTGTTATCGGCTCTGACGTTGACTATTTTATTCGCGGCGAGTAAACCTTTGCGAACGGGTGTTTTTCAAATTGATGAAATTCAAAAGCGTCTTCGTAATATCCGTGGTGAGTTAGACGCGGCTACTCGTCAAAAAAGTCAAGTAGAGGTGGAATTAGCTCAGGCGCGAAAACAGGAAAAACAAGCTAAATCTTCTTTGGAGAAAATTAATGTTTCTTTAAATGCCGCGATCGCGTCTCGAACGAAAATTCAAAATGAGTTAAATTCTCTACGGGAACAATTAACTCTCGCGGACGCGTCTCAAAAACAAAAGGAAGAACAATTAAATCAAACACAGAGTCAATTAAAAACGGTTTGGTCCCAAAAGATGGCTTTGACTGGGGAAATTTCCCAATTGCAGGGGGAACGTCAACAATTAATTCAACAACGAGAGGATCTTCAGGCTCAAATTGCCCAACGCGATCGTGAAAAGGCACAACGGGATGAAAAAATTGTGCAACAAGATCAGGAAATTTCCCAAATTTCTCAACAAAAAAAAGTCCTAGGTTCCGAACTTGATAAATTACAAGGGGAACGTCAACAAAGTATGGAACAACTTAGTAATTTAACCGAAAAAATTGCTAAGTTAAAGGAAGATTTGGCTGTAGAAATTGCCCAACGCGATCGCATGATTATAGAACGTGATAAAGTGATCGCGCAACGAGAAAAACGGATGAAGGAATTGGAATCTCTACAAGCCGAATTAGAACAACAACAAAATAATTTAAAAGCTCAATTAAAGGGGCTAGAACAGGATTTTTTGGCAATTCGAGGGGGGACTGTAGTCATTCGTCGGGGACGCGTTTTAGCTTCGGGTGTGGTGCGTATTTTGCAACCTAACGCGGCGGGTCCCGCGGTAGATCAATTATTACAAGAAGCTAACCGTAACTCGATTGAAATTCTACAACTGGGTACAAATGAAGTTAAGGAGCAGGTTATTTTTATTACTAAAAATGAGGTTGAGCAAATTACGAAAGCTATTGAAAATGGTGATGAATATGTAGTACAAATTATCGCGGATGCTAATTATCTTCGCGGTGAGACTAAAATTAAGGTGGGAGGCCAAGTCTATCTTAATCGTATTCTTTTTAATAAGGATGAATTAGTCGCGGGTATTTCTCTCGATCCTACTATTTTAACGGAGGCTCAAATTCGACAACGACTGCAACAGTTAATAGATTCGGCTCATTTTCGGGCGAATTTAGTAGGCATTCTGGGTGGTAAAGTGGAACTCGTTGACACTCGTTTGGAAAGTTTACTAAAGTTTATTCAAGAGTTGAAGACGGCTAAAACTACTCTGGAAATTCAAGCGATCGCGTCTGAGGAAACTCGCACCGCGGGTCCTCTGAAACTGGAGTTAGTAGCTCTCGATCATGGTAAGATTGTTTTTCGTAGTGGTAAATAAAGTTATGTTATTAGGTTTTGATCCGGGGCGTGATAAGTGTGGTGTTGCGGTGATGGGAAGAGATCGACAAGTTTATTTCCATGATGTTGTTTTATCGGAAAGCGCGATCGCGTCTCTTCAATTACTTTTAGAAAAATACTCCATCGAGTTGATGGTAATGGGTGATCAAACAACGTCGAAACAATGGAAAGAGAAAATTAGGGTTAATTTTCCTCATTTGAATATTGTACAAGTGGATGAACGATATAGTAGTTTAGAAGCCCGCGATCGTTTTTGGCAAATGTATCCGCCCAAGGGATTTACTCGTCTAATTCCTGAAGGTATGCGAACCCCTCCTCGTCCCATTGATGATATTGTTGCTATTATTTTGATGGAGAGATTTTTAGATAAAAAATAATGAATCATTACCCAGGTTAAGTGTTTGGCTGTTTCATTTTAATGCTATAATACTCAGGGATAAATATTTATTGAACCGCAGATAAACGCAGATGAACACAGATATGTTTACAGGATAATTGCCTCTAATTTTATCACGGTTTTGTCTGCTCAAAGTCTCTTAGGAATGAAAATTAAATACCATAAATCTTAGTGTCTTAGTGTCTTGGTGTTAAGCTCATAAATCTTAGTGTCTTAGTGCCTTGGTGTTAAGCTCATATTTCTTAGTGTCTTAGTGCCGAGGTAATATCATACTTTAGTCGAAAGGCTATAGCAACCCAATAGTCAAGTTATGTAATTTCCATTCCTAACTTGAGTATTGGGTTTTTCGTGGAGCAATTGATCTCGGAAGCAGGCTGGAAGCCTGCACTACTTTAAATTTTCATTCCTAAAGCGCCTACAGTCGCATGGGAGCCAGGGGTTCAATATCGGAGTCAAACCCGCCAACCTGATTGGCTCGCAATACCCAAACTGATGCTCCTTGCTCCAGAAAGGCTCGCGTAATCCCCTCACTCGCGACACGAGGAAACATGGTGCGCCAACTTAATAACCCCGTGAGTAACTGCACAATGGGATCGTTTTCCAGGCTGCTTCCCAAACTTTCTTCGCCTCCACGCCAGTCGGCACGCGCAACCCCAAAGGGTAATAATTCTCGTCGTAAGGCTTGCCCTACCTTCTCTAATTGCTTCAGTTTCACGTCTGTATCTCGATGAGCCTCTAACCATTGCCGCAACTGAGGAACATTCTCAACGGCTCGTTGCATCTGACGCAGCGCGGCATACAAGGCTTGATTGGAATCTTGAGCGCAGTTGTGAGCGGGTCCAACGTAGGTTGCACCGGTGCCGTCTCCGATGCGGTAGCGTGCCATCATTAAATCGAGTTGCCGAGCGGCATTATCTAAGGGTGATTTCAGTACGCCGTCAATGTTGTAGTATCCTGTAAATCCGTCTAGTTTAATGAGGAAGTCGGCAATGGGGCGCACTCCTAAGCATCCAAATTGGCGATCGCCCATATAGTTTGTCCAGTGGTGTCTCCCAGAGATCAACCCATCATTGTTGTGGGCATAAATTTGGTAGTAGACAATATCAAATTGTAATTCGTTGGCTAAGGGTTCCCGCACTACCTTCGCGATCCCATAGGCAAAGTGTCCGAAGTAAACTGGTCCCTGGGCTGCGGGTTCGGCTTTTTTGCCCCCAATCCCGCCGTAATTGTGAACTAATAGGGCGCGATCGCGTTCTTGCCAATCGCCACAAATGTCTTGCTCTTTACCTTTGGCATTGAGTAAAACACTGGAAATCGTTCCCTTTTTCGCGATCAAATTGTCCCAGCACTCGGTTTTGATGTACTGCATCCCGGCTTTTTTTCCCGCGATTTCACGGGCTGGTTGCAGAGTGAAGAGCGATCGCGGGGCTAAGGCTTTCACGACAAACAAACCTTGATGATTTTCTGCACCGTAAATATACCACCCAGAAGCATTACAAGGGGATTTCTCAATGTCGTTACTGGTACTTCGATAAGTATCGTTTTCATCCGCGACTACCTGGGGCATGAACACGATCGCGTCTTCGCCGTCGAATTGTCGCGTTTCGGGGTTGAAGTGTTTCACCTGATAGCGTTGTCCCTCACGAGTGCTGTCGAGGGGTTGGATAAACTGCACCAAGGCATAAAAACGTCCGCTAATTTGTGTGGGCTCGCAGGTGATGGAGATGATGGTTGTCTTCCCTTCTCCTGCGTCAATTACGGGATTTTCGAGCATGACAATCATATCATCGTTGGCTCTAGCTCCCGCGAGGGATTCCAGAGGATCGACTAAGCGCCATTGATTCAACCGTTGAGGGTGAATTAGCCCGTTTTTCAAGGTATAGCGGGCATCGTCGCTAAAGTGCACATCACGAGTCACCGATCGCACGAGGGATTGAACTTCGGGGTGATCAAGCCAACGTAAAATCACTGTTTTACCGACTAAATGCTCATACTCCGGCTCTGTATGGTACACCTCAAACCAAACCCCTTTTACCCGATCGCGCTCTGATGCACTCGGTAAAATTAATCGCCCCATCCAAGGCGCGATCGGTTTGTATAATGTAGGAGAAAGAGAGTGTTTTAAGGAGTAATAATCAGGGCGATTAAAAGCACCTTCTTGCCAAAGTTCATAATTATTTGGTTTGCGGCTCGGTAGGGATTCTGGAGGTGGTAAAGTCCCCTGAAGAATGCCGGATATCCACTCAATGGTTTGCTGCATATAACTACGTCCATCGGGTAGAAAAGCATTCGAGTCCATTAATCCCCCAGGGATTTCATGGCCGACGGGTCCCATCGAAATAATACTTACTTGTCCGTGTTTTTTGGCTCGATTCCAATAGGAGAGGAAAAATAGTTTCCAACGTCGCGGGAATAAAAGGGGGCCAAGTCGTTCAATATTATCTTTTTCCCCTACTAAATGATAAATATGTTCCAGTCTTAAAATCTGGTTTTTACCGCAAAAAACTCCCCCCAATGAAATAATATCTATGGGTGCTTCTAGTGCTTCTTTGAGGAAGGCCGCCGAACCCATTGAAATTTGTCCACCTCCACTAAAACCAATGAGGGTGATCGGAATTCCACTATTAGGTTTATAGCCATGATTGATTAAACTTTCGTACATTACTTGTGCTATGCCCCGATTGTAAATTGGGCCATAACGTGCATCCGCGGAAACGGATACAATTAACATATTATGGATGTTAATTAAAAAACTGAATAGGCTGGTTTTGGGTTCCTGTCGTTTCTGATCTAAAAATCGCCAAAACCAAGCAAAGGATCGTTCATCACTGGTTAGGGAGCGATTTAAGACTGAATAGGGCATTAATCCCCGAATAATGGCAATGTCATCGGGGAGTTTCTGAGCGAGTAAATCGAGAAATTCTTCCCCTTCTGGGAGATAGGTGAAATTAGCTTGTCCGATGCCATCTAAATAAATAATATAACGCGAAACAGAGGTATCTGGTGCAATGGGTTCTTGCAGAATGCTAGAGGATGTATCTACGCGATCGCCATACCAACCTGCCCACCAACCTAACGCTTCTAAAGGGCTTAATAAACCCGCAACCAATAACGCGACAATCCCAATTGAGACTAATTTGAGAATTAATTGTGTTGTGACATCTAGGGCTAAAAAAGCCGCGGCAATCAGATATCGGACTGGCGGAAAAAGCAGAAAGCCTACTACCAGAATCATTAATAAAATTAAGATGTTTTTCCAGGTTTTATTCATTATTCTGCCTTGTCATTATGCTCTGTTTTTGCGAATTCATGAAAAATCAATAAAGTAGTGCAGGCATCTTGCCTGCTTTTGCACATATAGGGGAAACAAGCAACCCAATCGTCAAGTTATTTAGTTTCCATTTCTAGGATTAATGGTGACTTATTTAGAGGTTGGAGGTTCCCACATCTTTTCAATCTCTTTCAGATCCGTGACTAACTTTACCCCCGCGGCACTATTTGAGAGCCAATGACCAAAATTAGCAACGGGACGGCCAATAGTACGTTGTAAAACTTGTACCATTAACCAACCTAATGTTCCACAAATCGCGGCATCAAATACATCTACGTTTAGGGAGATAGTCAAGCCTAATAAGAGAGCGATAAAGCTCCAAATTGATAAGATAACATTGATGGGAACGCCAAAATAAGGAAGTGCTACCAAAAAACTAAATAGTTGTGGTGCATAGGCAAAACCTAATGTAGCTCTAACACTGCTAAAGGGTATCGTTGGTGGATAAAATAGGTTTTTCATTGCCCAAGTGCTTAGGGCCCAAAATAGGTATCCGAAGCCAAATAAGAGGGCTGAAATTACCAAACTTAAGACAAATCGTCCCGGTTTAACTCGGTTAACAAATAGAATGATACTTTGTCCAATTGCTTGAGATAAGCCTGCTAAAATCACTACTCTACCCGCGGCATCTGGGGCTAAGGGTAAATTTTTCATCACCTGAAAGGCTTCCTGTTTGAGCGCGATCGCGCCCCAAGCCAGTTCCCAAAAATGATCTAAAGCTGTCCCGGTTATTGTCATAGATTAGCCCTGTTTATTCTTGTCATTTTGTAATTTTGAGGATTTTTATGATGAATTTTATCATCTTATGAGATAAAACAATCAATAGACATCTCAGAAAAATCGGATCAAGGGCAGGGTGAGATCATCTCAAAGAAGCAAAAAAACTGATAGGGGCACGGCAGTGCCGTGCCCGTACTTGAGGTAGCCTGTGCGGAGCATGAGAGCGTCTCGCTCCGTGATCATGCTAGGGAGCGAGACGCTCCCACTGCTAATTTACAAACTACAGATGGTCCAGTGCGTCGCACAAACCTCTCGCTCCGTGCTCATGCTAGGGAGGGAGACGCTCCCACTGCTAATTTATAGCACCCGCCAAGACGGTTAGGACAAAAAACGCCATCCCATCCTATGAGCTCTGTAGGGGCTCTTTCACCCACCTCTGTGCCACCAAACAGACAGGCCTCCAAACCCGCCCCATCCCCACCCACCAATTCCCAAATTCTATGTAATACCATTTCT
>JBEDKD010000177.1:0-8394 GCA_041172365.1 Cyanobacteriota bacterium
GTTGAGGTAACGAAACCCAACAACCAGCTTTTTTGGAGTAGGAGCTTAAGGCTTTTTTGGGAGTGTAGGGGCAATCCAGAAGTGGTTGCCCCGGTTTCACTGCGTTTAACCCAACCTACTATCTAGCCCGATCGCGTTTGGGTGCATGGGGTGTGGCTTCTGTGGATTTAGGGCAATGTGTAGTCACCGTGCCAAAATGATCAAATGTGTTGACATTGTGTATACAAAACTGTTAAATTAGAAGAGTCTCCTATTGAGGTAAGCGTTATGTACGCCTCAGAAAGTGAAGAGTCCGTTAGCAAGATCCGCGATGTTACAATCAACATCCGAGCGAAGCAGAATCAACGTGATCTAATTGATCATGCTGCTCAAGTGCAAGGCAAGAGCCGCTCAGAGTTTATGCTGGAATCAGCCTATCAGAAAGCCCAAGAGGTTCTTCTAGACCGCAGTTTCTTTGGGTTAGATGAACTTAAATTTAAGCAATTTGTTGCCTTGCTGGATGCACCACCTACGCCAAATGAAAAGTTACATACATTGCTGAAAACAAAATCTCCGTGGGATTAGAGTCAGATCAAAATAAACTCCGCCCCCCTGAAAAACTGAAGTCATCACATCAAATTGCCAACTTTGATTCAGGTAACACTCAGCTAGATGACTGGCTGAAACGTCGTGCTCTCAAAAATGAGTTAGATGGGGCTTCGCGCACTTATGTTCTCTGTACTGAGGAAGACGTAGTGATCGCGTACTACTGTCTTGCTAATGGAGCGGTGGCACAAACGACTGCAACAGGCAGATTTCGGCGTAATATGCCCGATCCCATTCCTGTTATGGTGATTGGACGACTCGCGGTTGATTGTCACTGGCAAGGTAAAGGTATCGGGCGTGCTCTGCTGCGAGATGCAATTCTTCGGACTCTGCACGCGGCTGAGATTGCAGGGATACGGGCAATTCTGGTACACGCGATCTCGAAAGAGGCGAAACAGTTTTATCAGAATTGTGGTTTTACTGCTTCACCTGTTGATCCGATGACACTGATGGTGAAAGTTAATGATGCCATTGTTTCACTGGGTTTGTAAATTTGACCGTTTTTCGGTGTTTCTGGCGGGTTTGATGGGCGAGTGTCCGAGGGCAAGCTAAGATTCTGCCGTTATTTTGCTAAATCGTCACTACGCGAGACAGCGCGATCGCGTTTGGGTGTATGGGGTGTGCGTTATCGTGCCAGGAAAATCGCGTCATTTCTCCTATCTTTGCTGAACTTAATCTCACAGTTAATCAAGTTTTACATGGTGAGATTTAAACGCGATCGTGCTTATGGCAAGATCAGGCTAAAATTAACACAAATTCCGATGGCTTTTGAAGCGCGATCGGGCCCGAAGATGAGGAGAAATACCCATTCGTGCGCCTCTGTAGAGATCCTGCGGATTTGATGGACAGATCGGGGAGGGTTATTGGAGAATGGGAGAATATGGATTTCGATGAGGGAATTCAGGCTGACCCTACTTATATAGATAGGGTTTAGGCGTAAGGGGCGCAGGCATATCTGAAGGGTTGGGTGTTTGGTTCGATGGGGCGACGGTAGCTGCCCTTTATGGTTTATTGGTTTGACCCATCTTAAATGAAACTGGAAAGTTATCCATTGTTCATTTTTTTATCAGATTTTTTTAAGCAGTCTTTTTTAGGTTTTTCTTGTAAGAGATTCTAACAACTCAAGGCAAAAAGCTTGCGCTTTGAGTAAATGATGACTCGATAAATCAGACTCATTGACATGACGTAGTGGATTCCGCACGAATACTAAATGATCTTTTCGTTCCTCTAGGCGAGATTTTGCTCTTTTTTTGTCTGAACTTAAATTAGTAAAGTTACTAGATAGTTCACCCCACTCACTTAAGATAAGTTCAAATAAATCGCCTAAATCAGTTGATTTCAATACCTCTTGGTTATTGAGAACAGCATCTTCTGATTTTTTTGCTTTTTTTAAAATGTCTTTCCATTTCTGAGGTTTAGTCTTAAAGTGGTTTTGTAACCAACTCGTATTTTTCTTATTAAAATGAGTGGTTAGTAATTGCCTTAGCTGTCTTTCCACTTCTTTCAACAGTGAATCTACTTGATCTGCAAGGGTTGGTGTAACTTCAATTGTTCCGAACTCTCTAAACCATTCCTTGAATAGAGAACCAGCCATAAGAATTGTATCATTTTCCCAATCTATCCGAACCACACCAGTATGGGCTAAAATTGCAATTCCTCGGTTAGCTGAACCACCAAAACCTGAAAGTAGTGTTTTCCTTTTTAGTGAGTTTTGCTCTGCCAATTGAGCATAAATAGCCTGTGTTGTGTTGTTAAATCTATCCCACCAGTTTTGAAACTGAATTTTTTGCTCTTTTAAAAATTGGCGTTTGGCATTGTCAAGTGTTAAGGAGGCTTTCTCTACATCCTCACTACAGACAAGTTGCATCATATACTGGATTAGAAAAGGATGTCCTCCTGTTAATTTATGCACATCATTAATAATAATATCAGACCAATCATATTGCGATGGTTCACACATCAATTTAGCTGTATCATTCTGTAAAAATAGTTCTAATTCTCGCCATACTAAAATATTTGATAAAGGTGAGCCAATATCTCGTGCTATTTCAAACATTTCACTAGCACCAGCGAACACAGCACTCAAGTAGTGAGATAAATCAAGGTTATTTTGAAGCAGCGATCTCCAATTTGCAAAGAATCCACGCCCCCAATCAGATGTAATTATGGGTTCAATTTCGTCGAAAATAAAAATTAATTGTGGACGATATCTTGTTATTGAATTCACAATTGTTTGTAGGTAACTGGTAAAACCCTGGGCATCAACTTGCTCAGAGTTAGCAGTTATAGAAATTGTAGATCGCAATTTTTTATTTAGTAAACGGGCAATTTCTTGATAAATCGAATCAGCCGATATATTTAATGGAAGTGCTAGAGTTTCAATGTAAATAGGTATAACTAACAATCCACCTTTTTTGGCTTCTATAGCAGAATAGAGCAAGTCTTTTTCCACGCGACGCAGAAGAGTTGTTTTTCCCATCTTACGTCCACCTGTTATTCCAAAAGACTCTCCGTTAACCAATCTACGCACCAAGTCGTTTGCTAAAGCTGTGCGTCCATAAAATAGGTCAGGATTAATTCTTTGCCAGTTGTAAGGGTTAGATGGTGGAAGCATTTTCAATCTCCTTAAGATCCTAAGCGATAACGTTTAAGCCAACGGTGTAATAAGTTGATTTTAATCTGATATTTTCTATTTCGATAATCAACTATTTGATATCCTATTAAATGCCGTAAAGCTATATCTATTGGTATAGTTACTAAACTAGATAACTCTAATTCTTCAGACAAACCTTCTGCAATAAATAAAAGCAAATCTAATTCTTGAGGAAAATAATTTTCCAGTCGGTCAAGAATTTCTCCAAAAATAGCACCCTTATCTCTAATAAAAGTTTCGATATTTTGAATAACTAGCTCGCTTGAAACTTGCAAAGGACGTGATGCAGCTTGATGAATAATGTGGCTACAAAGTTGGCGAGTGATATAAGGATGACCACCTGTTTCGCTATAGATTGCATCTAGGCTATCTATATCAAAGGAAACGCCCATACCTCGACCTAGTTTTTCAATCATTTCGTAGCATTCTTGTTTGACCAGTGGAGGTAAAAAGGTATCTTTATAAAATTGGAACACAGGATTGTCACGACCTTCCCATGTTGTTTGCTCACTAACTTGTGGATTAGCTGCTGTAATTACACTTACTAATTTACCTTGTGTGCGTTGAGCGATGCCTCGTAAATTAGCAAAGAAATCTGCATATCCATTATAACCATTATTATACCCGGGGATAGGTAGCATATATTCTAATTCGTCAATTGTAATAACAATTTTACTAGAAACAGTGAGTTCATTTTTTAACAGTACATCTAGCAAACGATTGATATCTTCTGAAAAATGTAAAGCATTTCTTTTTTCAGGTTTATCCAAAGCAGAATAGGATGCTTTTGAACCTAATTTCAGTTTAATTTGATTCTCAGCTAACCCTAATACTTCTTTTTGGGCTAGGGACTCCTGTAAACGACGGGAAATTGACCAATAAAGATAAGCACAATCATTAATTCCATTTCCTGATATTTCCTGAAGGTCAACATAGATAACTAAATCTTGGGGTCGCTTTTCTTTTAACTGATATAATAACGATGTTTTGCCAACTTTTCGTAAACCATAAATACCTATATGCTGTCCTTCATCAATGTTACGCATTATATTTTGAAGTTCGGTTTCTCTTCCGAAGAATCTACGACCTGAAACAGGAAATCTATCATGGAACAAGTCTCGACGAGAAAGCCATTGATCCAATACTTGTCTGAATGTTCCCGTAATGTCTTCTTCTTTTGAATCAAGTTGAGAGAATACACTATTATCAATAGGCACTATAGCCTCACGACTATCTTCCATAATTCGATAAAGAATATCTCTCCAGGGGCTGAAATCATCAAGTATTAGAAAACATATATCAGTATTACAATTTTTTTCTTTACGCATAAATCCTATTAAACGCTCTATCTCTGGTTTGGAAATTTTTTTAAAAAAGCATCGGGCCAAAAGCCATCCATTCAGATCGTAAGATTCAGTATATTCAACTTGTTGAGTAGTAATTAAAATATCTGAATATTCATTATTAAATAAGTTTACTTTGATGTTAAATCCGGCAGCCCTAAAAAAATCAAATGCTTTACGACCTATTTCCGGGCCTTTAAATAAACTAATTTTTTTATAGTAAGGATCATCTTGTAAAGGCATTCCTAATTCTTTAGCTTGTTCTGCATGAGTAACTGCCTCCTGAAGGCTTGCATCATTATCCATATCAACTAGAACACGAGCTAATGACCAATGCAGTTGTTTAGCAAAACTAGGAGCAGCCTTTATTCCCTTCCTTAAGATTTCTGCTGCCCCATCTAAATCTTGGCGTCGTCGAAGAAGCATTCCATAGTTATCATAGAGAGGTCCCACTTCAGGAAATTCCTGAATACCTCTTTCTAAGACTCGCAGTGCATTTTGAATACGAGAGTTGTTTTCCTCCATAGCTGCATAAGCTTGAAAGATGTTGAGAGAGGGAGCAATACGAATTGCCTCTTCAAATAGTTTCCTTGCTCTTTCAATATCCTTGAGTTCTTTTGCTGCTAATGCAGCCTGGTAAAGTTCTTCTGATTTATTCGACATTGCTGGCCGACGAACATGGTTATCAGACAATGTAGATAGAGGGATACCTTTTCTAGTAGATAAAACTTTAACCTCCTTTGCTTCCCAACCTTGAGGTACACGAATTATTTCAAACTCAACTTTATCTTTCGGTCTTAAGGATTGTCCAAATCCTTCCACATCCATTGCACTTAAATAGACATTTCTGCCATCTTCGGCTTTGATAAAACCATAACCTTGTTTGGGATAAAACTTTTTTATACTTCCTTTGATTCGTTTATTCTTTTTTAAATTAGAAATTATTGCATTGTCTCTTTTAGGTGGTTCCAGCAAGATGGGACTTTGCTCCACGATCAAGGAGTGACTATCTGTTTGTTTAAATTCTGTTGTTACGTTAGTGTTTGTGTGGGTGTATACTATGTTTTCATCTTCTACGTTATTTGAAGCAACCGATGTTTGTGTTTGAAATTGAACAATAGAACCTACTTCTGCTTCATTCTGCTCAATTTCATCCTGGTTGGCTGTTTTAGTAGTAATAGTATCTATATCTGCTGGCTCAATTTCATTAATCTCACCAGTGTCTATCCATTCATCTAACTTGCTCTTGCGGATGCGCCATTTACCAACAATCTTGTTCCCTGGCATTTTTCCAGATGATAGTAGATTAATAACCTCATCTCGTTCGATCTGAAGATATTCGGCAACCTGTTCAGGTGTTAAAATTTCAGGTAACTCGTTCGGCATTTTTATCTCCGTATAAAATAATCAATTAAGTAAATTTACTATTTTGATTTTTCTGGCTTTATATTCAAAAATGTACTTTTCCTTTCAAAGGGTTTGCACTTCATTACTAATATTGTTTGTCCTCTATTCGTGAAGGCTTTAACGATTTCAATCAGATCGGAATCTCATCTTATGGTTAACCGTTTCCTCCTGTTTTAGTTCAAACTTGTATATTAGCTTAAAAATAGACCAATGTATGACAATAGACAAATCGCATATTGTCATCCAGTTGTAGGGCAAATGGCCGATGGTGAACTCAAGCTTTAGATTTCAATGCCGCCCACACCGACTGCTGCGTAATAATATAAACAGATCGCGCCCTTCCACTCTCCAAATCAAAATAGGTAGAAAACCCTTTGAGATTGCCCGTTGCCATCCGATACAGGTAATCCGCCACCTCAGCCGCCACCCGGACATTCACGTGATCGCTCTGCACATTCAGTAGTGCCATCTTAGTACAAGATAGGTTTTTTGTCAACTCCTCTGGTTTCGGTTTTAAAAGGTCGGGGGCTTGGAGCATCGGAGATGGCAACCTAGCATAGTCCGGGGCTCCAAAATTATCAAAACCTGGTTTCTGCGCCGTTCGATGACACACTAAATACAGAAACAGAATTTCGGTGTCGTTATCCTTGAGACAAAAACAATTCATTAGGAGAAACTCCAATGGCAACCAACACCTATGCGAGAAGAACCGATGGCAGCAGTAGAAACCGCGATCGCCTGGTTCAAGAACACTTCGCCAACCTAGAAATCCAAAAAGAGTAAAAATTAGGGAGTAAAAATCAATTGAACTTTGAAATTTTAGGAGAAATTCATCACATTAAAATCATTTATATTTTGGAGTAAAGATTATGCAATTTGTCGTTTGCATCAATAACCAAGACTATTCAGCCTCCTTAGAAATTAGCAAAATTTATCAAGTTTACCCCGATCCTAAAGCCAACAATCATCTAATGATTCGCGTCATTGATGAATCGGGAGAAGACTACTTATACCCCAGTCGTTATTTTATGGCCATAGAGTTATCAGAACCCCTTCAACAAGCTCTTGCTACCTGCCTTTAAAATTAACCCAGAAACCGGGTTTCTGCGTTAGTTTCTGCATCCTAACCGAGACTTGATGAAGAAACCCGGTTTCTGTATCGGGTTGTTGTGTTACCCGAAACCCGCGATAGGCATCCCTCAAAAATGCTATCATGGGATTAATCTAAATTATCAAAAAACTTGCTTGAGAGCATTTTAATCATTATGATTCAAGAAATCAATGCCATATTTGATGGTAAATCCCTGCAACTGGAATCTCCCTTAAATCTGGATGTAGGTACAAGGGTTAAAATTATTGTTGAAACTATATTACCCCAAGAACAACGCCCAAAAACATTTCTGGAAACCGCTCAGTCTTTACAGCTACAAGGCAATCCAGATTGGTCTGAAAAAATTGATCAGTATTTATATGGGGAAACGGTTTCCGATCATGAATGAAGTTTTTTTAGATACTTCCTTTGCGATCGCGCTGTCTTCAATTACGGATCAACATCATGCACGGGCTGTTCAATTGGCTCATCAACTGCAAGCTAGTCAAGCCCGTTTAGTCACTACTCAAGCTATTTTACTGGAAATTGGTAATGCACTTTCTCAATCAAAATATAGAATGGGTGCAATCCAACTATTAGAATCCCTCGAAGCTGATCCCAATGTGGAAATTGTGTTGTTGACTAATGATTTGTATATTGCAGCATTCAATTTGTTTAAACAGCGAAAAGATAAAGAATGGGGCTTAGTAGATTGTCTGTCATTTATCGTCATGGGAAATCGAGGAATTACTGATGCACTAACCGCGGATACTCATTTCCAGCAAGCCGGATTCCGAGCATTACTAAAAAACTAGATCATTCAAGGAGGCATCAAGAATATCTTTTGGAGTAAGGTTAGCATGGTGTTATTGTTTCACTTGCGATCGCGTTTACTACCGTGCAAACTGACTGCTCCGTAATGTAGCGCGATACGGCCCCACTTTCCAAATCAAAATAGGTAGCAAAAAAAATTGTCCAGAATAGACGTTCTCACCGTACAAGAAGATGGCCGAACTGGCAAATCTGACCCCATTTTACGCGACAGAAACCGGGTTTCTTGGAGAAATTGTCGATAGGAAACTAGAGATTTATACAGAAACCCGGTTTCTCGGCTGATTCGGTTTCTCAATTGACACGATTTGGAACGCGAAAACGCGATCGGTTGTTTTTGAAACCGCAGATAAAAGCAGATATAAGTTGTAGGTTGGGTTGAGGTAACGAAACCCAACAACCAGCTTTTTTGGAGTAGGAGCTTAAGGCTTTTTTGGGAGTGTAGGGGCAATCCAGAAGTGGTTGCCCCGGTTTCACTGCGTTTA
>JBEDKD010000178.1:0-6854 GCA_041172365.1 Cyanobacteriota bacterium
GGGATTGAAAACATTGATGGAGAACTAACATACACAAGTGAACCAACAAATACATCCGTTGAACCAACAAATACATCCGTTGAGGTTGATGAAAATTTAGAGAGTATTATTCGTGAGATGAAAGCAGATCAAGAGTTCAGATCACATTTTGATAATGATCAAGAGTTTGAGGATTATCTCAATAGATTCAGATCACATTGGTATTCACAGCGGTAGTGGTGAATAGGATTAACTCGATCAATCACTATTAGCCGTAGTTAACTTGTTTTTTTGAGCAAAGGCGATCGCGTATCTTCCCTACAGGAGCGCGATCGTTTTTGTTTGTCAGAAACTCGATCGCGTCTCGATATTTGGGGTTGGGAAAAAACGCGATCGGGCTTGATAAAATTTAAGAATAATGGGGGGATCTATTCTTGTCCTTGTCGAGTGAGTAAATCCCTATGGAGTGAGGAAAAAAAAGTGTCTATCTCGAAAAATTCAGGAATTTGGTATTGAAAACGTCTTATAATTAGTAGCGTTCCATTGACTTTTAATGCCCCTGCAAGAAAGAATGTGCAAATTATGTCATTGTGGCAAATTTGTCCATGGCATAATAGCAAGCCTAGGGATTTATACCTAACGGTTAATTTTCAGGGTGCATGAGTTGGCAAAGTAGAGACTTTTAAGGAATTTTGATTAATATGAAGTTCCCATCCTTTTGCAGTGCCCTTGTGGCCGCGATCGTGGCATTTGCCGTAATCTTTGTCCCACAGCCCGCGTTTGCAGCACTGACTCCCATTAATTCTTTTCCCCAAAGTGGTGAGCTAATTGTAGCAGCCAGTGAGAGTCAAGATTTACCGGGCTGGAGTAACACATCGGGACAACCCATCAAAATAGAGATTAAGGCTGAGGGAACTTGGCGGGCCGCGGAATTAGGCCAACCTAATAGTGATTTAGTTGATGCTAATGCCGCTTCTAACGTGAAATATAAAGACTGGCTATTCCCTGACTTGAACTTAGGCACCCTAGTGGGAGAAATCAAAGATGCTAATGGTGTCAGAAAGTTTATCAAAAGTGGGAAAGAACAAACTTTTGAACTACAACCAGGTGAGACTGTCTCCTTCATTTTTAATGATGGACTTCCCTATTTTTATGACAACTGTGGTATTCAAAGGCTTAAGTTCTCCATCACTCAGTCCTCATCGTCAAACAACAATCAAAGTGTAGTTCCCATTCAACCGCCTAAAACGATTGCCTGTACGACTAATGGCAGTGGTCTGAATCCCGACTTTGCGGTAAATATTCCTTATAAAAGTTTTGCCAATGATAGTCCCTTTAAGAATCTGAAAACGGGTTCTGATTGGTTCTATTTAGAGGATTTTAAAGATGGCAACTTTGCTTTGAATACACCCGGAGTTTCCGCCTCTAGTCGTAATGAAACTGACATTTACAAAGATCCTGGTTTCTTTGATTCGGTAGATGAGGATGACGGCTCCATTGATGGCAAAGGAAGAGGGCAAGATCGCTTGGTTTTATCCAAGGGAGATATCAAATTTACCTTTGATAAGAGTCTTGGTGATTATCCAACAGATGTGGGGATTGTCTGGACAGATTTTCACGGAAATGACCCTAGTTTTGGGAGTGGTCGTTTAACATTTGAGGCTTTTGATGCTTCTGGAAAGAGTTTTGGTGCTCAGGGACCCTTTGTCATTGGTGGTGATTATTCCACTATGGGAGAAACTAATGAAGACCGTTTCTTTGGTCTTCATTCTAATGGTGGTATATCTGCGATTAAACTTACAGTTCCCGCGGTTACTAATGGTGTGGAATTTGATCATCTCCAGTATGGTCATAAATGTCGCAGTTAAGGCTTGAAAATCCCCTGTTTAATTGGGCTGAAAATTTTAATTCTTGATATTTTCGGGTGTTTTACGCCTCTGCGTCACGCACCGTCTCAACTTTCAGAATAATTTTATCTGTAGAGGGGGAAATGCCATCCCCCTCTTTTGTTTTGGGAATTGAGATTTTGCCGATTTAGATCCCGATATGGTGTCTTCCCGAAAGATGCGCGATCGTTTTTTTTGTCTGCCGAAAATGCTAGAGGTTGGGTTTATCGGTGCATTTTTTTGGCAAAAAAACGCCTAAAACTCGAAAAATTCAGAAATTAACTCTAGGAAACGTCTTAAGAGTGTAGATACGGAAAACTGGAGAACTTGAAAGCTATGACTTCATTTGCTGGGAGTTGGATTGCTCAGGATCAAACCACGATAACTATCACCCAGGACGACAGGAGGGTTGATGTTGAAATGGATAATGGTCGAGGACCCTTCAGCGGTTATGTGTCTGAAAGTGACGATAAACCGGAAATAACCGTAGATTTCTCCGATGTCGGCCAAGAAATATCTGGGTATCTCGAGATTGAATCGGATCAGATAATCTGGTCTAATCGGACAAGCTGGAATCGCTTGAAAGCTATGACTTCATTTGCTGGGAGTTGGATTGATCAGGATCAAACCACGATAACTATCAGCCAGGACGACAGGATGGTTCATGTTCAGATGCATAATGGTCGAGGTCCCTTCAGCGGTTATGTGTCTGAAAGTGACGATAAACCTGAAATAAACGTATATTTCTCCGATGTCGGCCAAGAAATATCTGGGTATCTCTATGGGGATCGGATAATCTGGTCTAATGGCACGAGCTGGAATCGGCTGTAGTCTGAATAGCTTAATATTGTAGAGGATATTACCTCAATAAAGGTTGAGAAAATAGGACAGCGAAAAACCCGGTTTATCAGGTTTGGGAGTCCCATTTAAGGGGAAAATCACCACCAGAAACCGGGTTTTTACCATAACTAGCAAGTTGAGTTAATATAGATAAATTTACACAAACATTTCTGGTTTAGGGTTAATAAAATGGTACTCGAAACTCCGTCTATCAAAGCCAAACCAACCGTCACTTGGGAACCCCTACCAGCTAACTTCGTTTTACCCGACGATCCTGTGGCAAATATTCAACAACCTTCTCTGGCGGCGGCTCTCACCGATGCACTGGGAGCCGCAGGATATATCCAGTCAGAAATGCTTATTGCCTCTAATTTAGGGCTAGTCGCAACTGTTAATAAAAAAATTGTTGTCAAAGCTCCTGACTGGTTTTATGTGCCTCAAGTGCAGCCTCTCGCCGAGGGCTAATTCGCCGTAGTTATACTCCTAATACTGATGGTGCAGCCGTCGCGATCGTGATGGAATTTCTATCTGAAGCAGATGGAGGAGAATTATCCCTCAGAGCCACTCCCCCCTATGGCAAATTCTACTTTTATGAACAGATCCTCAAAGTGCCTACATACATCACATACAACCCCTATGAGGCGACTATAGAAGTGCGTTGTTTGCAGGATGGACGATATTTTTTACACTCCGCAAATGCACAGGGGCGAGTGTGGATTCCACAACTGGAATTATATCTGGGGATTTGGTTTGGGGAACGCTTAGGACAAACTATGAATTGGCTCCGCGGGTGGGATCAGTCTGATAATTTGTTACTGTGGAGTTCCGAGCAAGCACAGCATGAACGCCAAAGGGCTCAACGATTGGCGGCTAAGTTACGCGAATTGGGCATTGATCCTGATTTGCCCGATTAAAGGTGGATTGCCGATCGCGGCTTTTTTTAATGATTTTAATGGCTCTCACCGGCAATATTGACAGAGCGCGATACGGTATCTTCCCTCAAGAAGCGCGATCGTGTACAATTACCAAACTAAGTTACAATAAAGAATTGCCATTATCCCATAACAGCAAAAGGGCAAAATTCCCATACTTAAGAAGACGAAAAAACCGACTATGACAACCACTGCTCGCCGTTATCACATTACAACCTTCGGCTGTCAAATGAACAAAGCCGACTCCGAACGCATGGCTGGTATCCTCGAAAATATGGGTTTCCAATGGTCAGAAGACCCCAATGATGCTAACTTAATTTTATATAATACTTGCACAATTCGTGACAATGCCGAACACAAAGTTTATTCCTATTTAGGAAGACAAGCACAACGAAAACGTCAAGAGCCAGATTTAACACTGATTGTCGCGGGTTGCGTTGCCCAACAAGAAGGGGAATCCCTTCTGCGTCGCGTCCCTGAATTAGACTTAGTAATGGGACCTCAACACGCGAACCGTTTACAAGATTTACTTGAAGAAGTATTAAATGGAAATCAAGTAGTCGCGACGGAAGCTATTAATATTATGGAAGATATTACTAAGCCCCGTCGTGATAGTAAAGTCACAGCTTGGGTAAATGTAATTTATGGTTGTAATGAGCGTTGTACTTATTGTGTTGTGCCCAATGTCCGCGGTATTGAACAGTCTCGCACCCCGGAAGTTATACGCGCAGAAATGGAAGAATTAGGCAAACAAGGTTATAAAGAAGTAACATTATTAGGTCAAAATATTGATGCCTATGGTCGCGATTTAGGGGGGACAAAAGCTAATGGAAGTCATTTATATAATTTCACTGATTTACTCTATTTTGTCCATGATGTACCAGGGATTGAACGCCTCCGTTTTGCCACTTCTCACCCCCGTTATTTTACCGAAAGATTGATTAGAGCTTGTGCCGAATTACCGAAAGTTTGCCAACATTTTCATATTCCTTTTCAGTCGGGTGATAATGATATTTTAAAGGCAATGGCACGGGGTTATACTCAGGAAAAATATCGCCGAATTATTGATAAGGTTCGCGAATATATGCCCGATGCTTCTTTGAGTAGTGATGTGATTGTCGGTTTTCCTGGGGAAACGGAATCTCAATTTGAAAATACCCTCAAATTAGTTGAAGATATTGGGTTTGATTTAGTTAATACCGCGGCCTATTCCCCTCGTCCGGGGACTCCCGCGGCTTTCTGGGAAAATCAATTAAGTGAAGAGGTGAAAAGCGATCGTTTACAACGATTAAATCATTTAGTGGGGGTTCAAGCCGCAGCGCGATCACGACGATATTTAGGAAGGGTTGAAGAGGTATTAGTAGAAGAACAAAACCAGAAAGATGTCACGCAAGTAATGGGGAGAATCGAAGGAAATCGTCTCACCTTTTTTCCGGGTAATTTAGAGGAATTAAGAGGGAAATTAGTTAAGGTAAAAATTACCGAAGTGCGCCCCTTCAGTTTAACAGGAGAACCGATCTAATTAAACAATAGCCAGTAGGGACACGGCTGTGCCGTGTCCCTACTAAAATGAATATTTGGGATAGAGAAACCCGGTTTATGTGTAAGTTATAATCGGGTTTGATCGCGTCGTTTTTGTATCTGAATGTAGTGGGAGCCTCTGGCTCCCTTGGGAGATTTGGGGAAGAAGAAGGGGGAATAAAAATGAGAGAGAGTATTAGTCCGTTATAAGCAGTTAAACCTTTAAAATTATAATGAGTAATACGGGCTTATAGCCTGTGACAAGCAGGATGCTTATCCTAGCATAGTAAGCTTTAAATCTGAAACCTTTGATTTTATTGCATCTTCCCTCTTCCTTCTTCCCTCTTCCTTCTTCCCTCTTCCTTCTTCCCTCTTCCTTCTTCCCTCTTCCCTCTTCCTTCTTCCCTCTTCCTTCTTCCTTCTTCCTTCTTCCCTCTTCCTTCTTCTGCTATATTAATCGAGAAGTGCCAGGAGGATATATGACAATTTTACGGATAGGGCTCTTATTCGGAGGGCGATCGGGAGAGCATGAAGTTTCCATTAATTCCGCGATCGCGATCCAAGGAGCCTTGAGAAGCGAGGCAAACGTCAGTCGTTACGAGGTTTTACCCTTTTACATTCAAAAAGATGGCCATTGGCAAAATCCAGAAATCTCTCAACAAGTCTTAGAGAGGGGAAAATCTTTACAAGTGGAGGAAACAAAAACTCGTCCTCCTTTTCCGATTCCCCCTTCTCTTATTCCTATTATTGAAACCGTTGATGTTTGGTTTCCCATTTTACATGGGCCAAACGGTGAAGATGGCACAGTACAAGGGTTATTAAAATTAATGCAAGTTCCCTTTGTGGGTTCTGGGGTATTAGGATCGGCCATTGGTATGGATAAAATCGCGATGAAAATTGCCTTTGCCGACGCGGGTTTACCTCAAGTTAAATATATGGCCGTAACCCGTGATGAAATTTGGTCAAATCCTTGTATTTTCCCCAAATTATGTGATAGAATTGAGGAGAATATTGGTTATCCTTGTTTTGTTAAACCTGCTAATTTAGGCTCTTCTGTTGGTATTTCTAAAGCACGATCGCGTAAAGAATTAGAAACCGCGTTAGATAGTGCCGCGAGTTACGATCGTCGTATTATTATCGAAGCAGGTATTCCCAAACCTCGTGAAGTAGAATGCGCGGTTTTAGGGAACGATAAACCCCAAGCTTCTATCATTGGAGAAATCACCTATAATAGTGATTTTTATGATTATGAAACTAAATACACTGAAGGGCAAGCCGGATTATTTATTCCAGCACCGATTAGTGACGCGATCGCATCTCAAATTAAAGAAATGGCTATTAAAGCATTTTTAGCTATAGATGGTGCAGGGTTAGCAAGGGTTGACTTTTTCTATGTAGAATCAACCGGAGAACTTCTATTAAATGAAATTAACACATTACCCGGTTTCACTTCCACCAGTATGTATCCCCAACTCTGGGCTAATTCTGGTATTCCTTTTCCTGAATTAGTCCATCAATTAATTGAATTCGCGATCGCTCGAAATTCATAAAGAAGGAAGAAGGAAGAAGGAAGAAGGAAGAAGGAAGAAGGAAGAAGGAAGAAGGAAGAAGGAAGAAGGAAGAGGGTTAACAATTGATAATTGACAATTAACAATTAATAATTATCAACTGTCAATTGTTAATTGTTAATTATTAA
>JBEDKD010000179.1:0-5931 GCA_041172365.1 Cyanobacteriota bacterium
CTTCAAAACGAGCGCACGGATTTGGAAAACAAGATTTTCCTGATCCTATAATTGAAGTAAATCAATTTGGAGTTAAAATGTGGTACGATATTGAAATTCAATATATGGCAATGCCATTTGAATCTTTAAAATTTCCTGGTGAGATTGTTATGGGACGAAGGGTTTACAGACCGACACATACTAATGATTTTAGGTATCCGGTCTTTCCCTTTCCACAATTAGAAAATATTTATAAGGAAATCAAACAAATACAATCAGTTCGTGTTGATCGAATTATTCCTGTTAAATTACCAGGAGACCCTTAATCATGCGACAGAATATTTCACCAACTTATTTAAAGAAAAATTATTTGGGATTGAATAATTTTTATAACCCCCATTTATCCCCAAAAGGATTTCCTTTAATTAAAAGCCAATCTTATATCGTTCCCGAAAAACTTTACAAATATAGTTCTCGTCGCCAAGCCATTTATCCAGATTTATTTAACTCGTGTTGTCATTTTTTCGTAGATGACAATCGTTTCAAAGGGATTTGGTCTAATCCCTTTCCTACCAATTTTCTGAAGCAATTTGCTTATTTGATTTTGCCAGATTTTACGATCGCGTCGGAATTTTCACCGATTCAAAATCAATGGCAACATTATCGGAAAATGTGGATAGGGGCTTATTGGGAATCTCATGGCTTAAAAGTGATTCCCTGTGCTAATTGGGCAGAACCCGATAGCTATGATTGGTGTTTTGAAGGAATGCCAACGGGAACTACGATCGGCATCGCGACTATGGAAATTAATCAACCTGATGAATGGCAAATTTTTAACGACGGCTTGAAAGCCATGATTCAAAGACTTGAGCCGTCAAATTTGTTAATCTATGGAAAATTATCTAACTATTATGGACAAATAGAAATTCCCTATAATGTTCCTTATACCCGATATTTTTATAACTACTTAAATAGTCTTAGTTATCCTTTTCCTATTAAGAATAATGAACCCAAAATGTGATAGAATAAAATTTTGGAGAAAATTATGCTAGAGAAAATTATGCTAGACAAAATTATTAAGCTAATGGAAGTCCGCAAATGTAGAATTTTTCGAGAAAAAGGAGAAATGAATATCGTCTACATTGAAGGTATGAATACAAATTTCACGAAAAATTCCGATGAACCTAATCATTTTAACGATATCAGAATGGTGATAGAGTTCTCAGAAAATAAACCATTTTTACTAGGATGTTGGGAAGCTACCACAGAACCGGGCTATTTTTATACCGATAACCCAATGAACGAAAAGGGTGCTGCTAGAATAGCATTTGGACAATACAAGGCTTGGCAAATCGGTATTCATGGTTATGCCGAACCCCATGAAGCTCTTATACAAGTAGATAATGTTCGTGTTCATCGTGATTATAATAGGGACATGATCAGGACAGGCGATTATATTGATGAGGGTCTTTTTGGCATAAATCAACATTTTGGATATGATAATCCCTTCATCAATATATCTACAGCAAGCGCGGGCTGTCTTGTCGGTCGATCGCGATCGGGACATTACGAATTTATGAAAATTATTAAACGCGATCAACGTTATGTCGATAATCCCAATTATGTCTTTTGGACCACCATTTTGCCCGGTAATGAAGTTTGAAGAAGCTTGACAAATGGGAGAGTTTATGTGATATTAAATAATGTCTCCTAAAGACAGGTCTGGATCGAGGCGCGTTCGAGAAGATCAATTTAAGAATAAAAGGCAACTCCAAAAACCTTGGCGGGATAGAGGAGTTGCCTTTTATTTTGTTAAGAACTGATGAAATTTATGTTAGAATAAGAAGAGCAGATAAATCGGAATTAATTATGATAGAATTGGGAAAAAAATATTTAGCGAAAGTCATCAATGTATCCGACGGTGACACTTTGCTTCTGGAGGTAAATGGAGAACAATTCAAAAGCCGCGCTCGTTGGATAGATTGCCCCGAAACCCAGAAAACACACAAAGCGACCGAGTTTGATTTAACAATACGCGATCGCGTTATGCAACATTGGCAATGGGGTAATACCGCGACAAATTTCTTAAAATCATTAGTAGGGGCGAATGGCAATTCGCCCGGAAAAGAGATAACGATAATTACCGTAGAAAAAGATTCGTTCGATCGCGTAATATGTGATTGGTATATGGGAAAAAGTATCGCTCGTTCCCAGAACATTCAGTTGAAATTGTGTGAAAATGGATTATGTACCCATTTCCTTCCCCTTCAACAATATCATTTTCCTCCGAGAGAATTAAATCTAGTTCTAGCTATATTTAAGAAAAGCGCGATCGCGGCTTCAAAGAAAATAGGTTTCTGGAAGGAAAATAATTTTATGCTTCCGGCAGAATATAAGAAAATTGGCAAGGTTTAGTAATTGAGCCCATTAAACTTAATAAAGTTTATTCGGCTCGCCAAAGTTAGGGAAATTGAGAAGGTTATTTAACGAATTTATGAATCCAATCATCAACAACGGTCACTCTGATGATGATTTCTGCGATTAAAGCAATGAAAAATGTAAACGCCGTTAGAATTGATAAAGTCACTCCAGGGGAAATCGGAAGATTATCGAGAAAATGCCAAAATAATCGCGATCGTTTCGTTTCTTGCTTAATCCTCTTATAATCTTGTTGGAAATTGTCATATTCTCTCCGAAAAATATCATAATTAATCTCTAGGGCTTTTACTCTTTCCACAAAAGTATCGGGAAGATTAGTATCATTCATATTTGTACCGGGGTATTTTTTATTATTATAGCCAATCTTAATTACACATCAATAAAGTTAAGAAAAATATCATTCAACACTTTATGACCAGGGTAGGATTTTGCCCCTTAACTATTCTCACTATCCGTAGAGATTTCAGGGTTTTACGGACACTGAGTTTCCCAGTGTAGGGAAAAATTGGGGAAGTTTAAACCCTAATGATTAAAAAAACCTTACCCAGAAAGAATTTGAACGATTTATTGGTTTGACTCGAAATCCGCTATGGTTGCAAGATCATCGTGGGTTCAAATCCCACCCTCTCCGTTGAATTTCCGCACAGTCGGGACACGGCAGTGCCGTGTCCCTACTCTACCTCCGGCTACATCAAAAACGGTGTCATGGACTGGTGAAATTGTTTCTAGACACGGCACTGCCGTGTCCCTACTCTACCTCCGGGCTACCCTTCCACCGAAACTGGGTGATGGAGCAAACGTGCCTTTGAGGAAGCTTACCATCGCGCTCATCGTTAAATTTTCAGAACTTCCCGAATTGAGTGCGAGAAGTTCAACCAGCCCTAACCAAACCAAAGCCCGATATTTCGGTGATTCCGTACAGCTTAAAAACGAGAAAGTGCTGGCGGGAATGGAGTAACTCAACCCCAAGAGTTTTAGAGCGCGAGGGGAACTCTGGGACTGTGGTCAGTTACCAGGATCACGGATAAAACTGATTATGATCACATGGCTATAGCCTCAGCTATGGGAAGATTGAGTCTGTCTGGCACATGAAGGCATTCATGTTGAAAAAGCAACCCCATAGAGGAAGAAATAGCCATTGTTGAAAATTCAACTTAGATTATGTACCCACCGCCCCCAAACCTGATCGCCTAGCTGTAGAAGCCCTAGTACAAAAATGCCTAGATACTAAAGGAGTTGGTGTAGAGGAGTGGGAGGCAGAGACAGACGATCACGTAGCTCATTTGTATGGGCTGACAGCTAATGAAATGAAGATTATTAGAGAGGAGTAGTTATGGTGTGGACTGTTTGGAGTGCATTTGACCAATTTCGTAAAAATGTCGTTGATCTAGACCCTGACCAGACAAAGAAAGCTAGATCAAGCCGAGATTATTTGTTCGAGCAAATAAAAGGATTAGCCAGGAAAAATGCTCAATTTCCTAAAATTGTATCTGACTACCCATTTAATGATTTTGGTTCATTTGCAAGAAAAACCAAAATACAACCACTAGATGATATTGATTTTTTAATTATATTAAATATAGATGTTGAAAATAGAGAAGTAGAAAAAGCTTATGATAACCCATATACTTACAATTTAAGATTTACAAAACCAAATGTTTACTTACTATCATCATTGCCATCAATGACATTAGAACGATTTTCTGATAATGGATATATAAACTCAAATAAAATTCTATACTGTATCAGAGATAATTTAAGTTCTATTAGTAATTATAGATATGCAAATATAAAAAAGACAATGCAGGCAGTGACTCTAAATCTAAAGTCTTACTCTTGGGTTTATGATATTGTCCCAGCAATTCCGGTAAAAATTTATTATTATGAACATTCAAATTATCCTAAGTCCGTAATCTCCCACTTCTTAATTCCTAATGGTTACGGGCAATGGATAGCTACAGATCCACGAATTGATGCTGATAATACAACTAGAGTAAATTCGAAACATGATGGCAAGTTTCTACCAACACTCAGACTTCTAAAATATTGGAATAGTAGAATTAATAAACCATTGTCATCTTACTACTTCGAGACTTTGGCAATTAAAGTTTTTGAAAAAGCCCCAAAAATTAGCGATTTTCCTCATGCGATTAAGTATTTTTTTGATCGGTGTCCCTACCATATTAGAGAGTTTTGCCCAGACCCCAAAAATTTAGGGCCTAATCTGGATGCCCATATAAATTGGTCAGACAGAGAAAAAGTCATTAAGGCGATGAATGATACTTCAAGGTATGCTGAATATGCTTTAAACCATGAATCAAATTCAAACTACAAAGAAGCAATTCGTTTTTGGCAACATATTTTTGGATCAAATTTCCCTAACTATGGTTAATACTCCAGTTTCAAACGATGATTTACAACCCCTTTCTCAAGCCTACTTTGAGAAAGCTAAAAAGTGGTGGTGGTGGAGCGTTATTTGCAAATTGTTTGCATTTATTATAGGTTTTATTTCTACACTAATAGTAATTTTTCCAGCATGGACAGCTTTTATTATTACAATCATAGAGATGGTTTCTGAAATTTTATTATGGCGTTCGGATGCAATAAAAGATACGGCTGAAGAATTGCGAAGAAAACTTGATACTAGAGATTCTTTTGGTTGGCAAATATCCAAGGCAGAATTGTCTGATTTACTTATTAAGACTCCTGATAATTTGCGTAAACTAGCTCCCCAGGAAACCCAGGGGGAAGATTACTTTGCTAGTAAAACATCTTTAGGAGCAAAAAAAGCGGTTGAGAATATTCAGGAGTCGGCATGGTGGAGTAAACATCTATCTGAAAGAATGTTTAATTATTGCTTGGTAATTTCTCTTTCCATTTTGACGATAGCTTTAGGGACTCTGCTTTTTTGTATTCAAGCGATAAATAGTAGTAACACTCTGATAAGTATAGGGCGAATAGTAACTTCTACTTTGATGCTAGTTTTTACGCTCGGACTATATCGTAGAGTCATTGGCTACTACGAATTCAGTCATAGAGCCTCAAAAATTGAGGCTACTATTGAAGCACTTGACAAACAGAATATTAGCGAATCAGATGCTATCAAAATAATGCACGAATATCAACTAGCTCGCTCTAGTAGTCCATTGATTCCATCTTTTATCTGGAGGCAGATGCGTAGAAAACTCAACTTAATGTGGACAAAATACCGTCAACAGCAAACACCTTAATATCTTAATATAGCGAACCTAAATAAGTGATGAACGGGTAGGGGTAGTGCCAGAGTGCCTACCCGAATCTGACGGGGCAACTACTTCTGGATTGCCCCTTAAGATTTCACAATTCATTTAGATTAGATAGACGCGTTATAGTTTAATAAATTAGGAATAAACGGTTCTACCGAACCTGGTATGCAAACTCAACCATTAAAATCCCAAGTCAATAAACTTCTGAGTTGAAAGTTCTCAAAATTTCTAAACCCATAACCTCTTCGTTTAATTAACTTCAATTTGT
>JBEDKD010000180.1:0-10351 GCA_041172365.1 Cyanobacteriota bacterium
GGGGTGAGGAGCCTCGGCTGATTCGGCTCCTTCTCCCATAAGGCTCCGAATCACATCATAAGCATCAATCGAAGCTTGTTCGACTTCTGGAGCTTGTGATTCGGGATAATCACTAAAGAGATTTTCGTAGAAAGTATCGGCAAATTGGGGCGCGATCGGCTTAATCTTCTCAAAACTTTCTTCTCACAATCCCACGGGCAAAGACGTAAATCTTACATAATTTTAAGGGACAACAACTTCGGAGGCGAAACTCCCCCAACGCACAAATTCAAAGGGACCCGCCAGAGCACCCCAGACTTGCTCACCCGTTTCCGGATCGCAACCTCGATCGTGGCTGATAAACTTATTGTCATCAATCTCGAAGAAACTATCGAGATAAGTGGTTTTACCCTTACGCACAACAACACACCCTTTTCCGGGTTCTACTTCCCCACGGAAACAACGTCCAGTCCAATGAGTAATAAAAGTACATCCGGGTAATTTTTTCAAGTGTTCCCTTGTTAACCCTTTGAGACGCTCTGGTTGACGAGAAGCACCATAAAATTCCGATTCATTTTCTACGCTGTAGTTTTCTACCTCGATATGATCTCCTGCGGACACTAATTTTAATACTCGTACCCGATAGGGATCATTAACATCCAAATGATAAGCCTGTTCTAAATAAAGACTTAAACCGTCTAGCAATTCCCAGGGTAAGGGACGAACACAAACACGAATATGGGCAAAAAATGGCGGATTTTCAAAGGCCTGGGGTTGATTACTAAAGTCCGAGGCCATCCAACGGGCTAAAGTGAGAATATCAGTCGAGTGAGTCATCGGAATTTGAGATTTGAGATTTTTAATGGGAGAGAGTTTCCCTATCCCTTACAAGGGAAGAGAAAGAGTGACAGTAGTTCCCTTATTAAGGATACTTTCAATGGTGATAGTACCATGATGTTGTTGGACAATCCATTGCACTACGGCTAATCCTAACCCCGCGCCGGGGGTTCCGGGTACCGAATTGGCATTACTGGCACGATAAAAGCGTTCAAATACTTTAGTTTTTTCTTCCGGTGGAATACCAATTCCTTCATCTGTGATTCGCACGATCGCGTTTTGGGGTTGATATGTTAATTCTAAGACAATGTTCCCACCATTGGGAGAAAACCCGATCGCGTTAGCCACAATATGACTCAACATTTTCTGAATTAAATTGGCATCTCCCTTAATCGTGTCGGAGGATTTTTCCACCGAGACAAAACTCAATTTAGAAGAATTATTTTCCGGTATGTGCCAATTCTCTATTAAGGATTGACATAACTCGGTTAAATTAATCGGAATTATATTAAGTTGTAGTTCTTCTGAACTAGCTTTTGCCAAAGTTAAAGTATCTTCTAACATGAAGGTAATTTTCTGCACACTATCATTGATTCTTTGGAAATAACGCTCACAGCCCGTCATCTCTACCTTCATTAATTTACGTTTAATCAGATCCGAACTGGTACTAATAATCGTTAAAGGGGTGCGAAATTGATGGGAAATCGTCGTGATTAATTCAGACTTTAAATCACTTAAAGAATGTTCTTCTTCTAATTTTTTTTGCAACTGATCTTTTAAAAATAAAAGTTCTTGATTTTGGGTTTGGAGTTGAAGTGTGCGGGCTTCCACTATCTTTTCTAACTTTTGATTTAACAGTTTTAATTGCTCTTCCGCCACAACACGATCATGGATTTCCTGCTGTAATTGTTGATTTTTTTTTCGCAATGTTTTCTGTAAATCACTAATTCTTAATTGATTTTCTATCCGTGCTAAAACCTCCGGGGCTTGGTAAGGTTTAGTAATATAATCAACCCCCCCTAAACCAAAACCTTGAACTTTATCCTCAACTTCATTTTTGGCACTAAGAAAAATAATAGGAACCAGGGAAGTTTCCTTCTTAAGTTTAAGCTGACGACAGACTTCATATCCATCAATTCCAGGCATCATAATATCAAGCAAAATTAAATCGGGCGGTTTCAGTTGTGCTGCGTCTAAAGCCATTTTGCCATTGGTAACATTACGAACTTTATAGCCGTTATTAGTCAGTAAGTCGGATAATAATCGTAAATTATCCGGGGTATCATCCACCACCAAAATATCCGCGATCGAGGAATTTTTGGGTTTATTAAAAGTGTCTTCATTTTTCATAATTCTAAAGCATCTCCCATTAATGAAATAATCTGATCAAGATGAAAATTTTTAATAAGTTCAAGTAGTGTTTCCGCTAACCAATCGAGAGACTCAGGAATGTCGTTGAGAAGTTCAAACATTTCCTCTTGATCCGCAATACGAGCGGCCAGGTGAAAATCTTGAACCCACTTTTTCGGCATTAAAACTAACCCTTCTTGAATCTTTGTCTCTGTAGGAAGCGAAGGTGATTTTACAGGAGCAAGGGTATCTTCATAAAGATACTGGATACCGAGATGCTGATTGAGTTTATCAAATATAACACTCCTTGAAAAGGGTTTAGGGACAAAATCATTACAACCCGCGGCGAGAATCCGTTGACGATCTTCATCAAAGACACTGGCAGAAATAGCAATAATGATCGTGTTCTCGCCCTGGGGATGGGCGCGAATTTGACGAGTGGCTTTATACCCATCAAGCACAGGTAAACGAATATCCATCCAAATCAAATGAGGGGCAAAATTTTCCCACAAATCTACCGCGGTTGCACCATCGGCGGCTTCTGCTACCTCTAACCCCAGAGATGTTAATAAATCTACCAAAAGTTGACGACTTTCCGCGACATCTTCCACCACTAAAATACGATAAGTGGGTTGATGGGGAGCTAGTCCGATGATCCGTTTAGCTGGTTGATTATGGAAGAGCCTCTCAGGATTGCCCAAATGTATCAAAATATGGAACCGAAATATAGTTCCTTTACCGGGTTTACTTTCTACGGTAATATCACCTCCCATTAATTGGACAAAGCGCCGACAAATTACTAAACCTAATCCTGTTCCTTGGCCGGAAGTGCGCCCACTTTCTGTTTGCACGAAGGGTTCAAATAATAAGTCTAATTCATCGGCACTAATCCCCGCTCCAGTATCTTCTATTTCAAACTGAAGGAATAATGGGAAGAAATCGGGCGAATTATTTATAGTAGGAGTATTTAGCATTTCCGACTCATTACTAGAAAAAACCGCGGTTGTGTCGCGATCTAGTTCCCTTGAAACTCCGGGTATTCCCACAATTTCTGAGAGACTTTCGATTCCCCCTTCTTCCTTCTTACTTTTTCCTTCTTCCTTCTTCATCACTCGGAAGGTGACATCACCTTTAGCTGTAAATTTAATGGCATTATCAAGAAAATTGGTGAGGACTTGCCGTAATTTCACTTCATCAGTTTGGATATATTGAGGAACTTCCGAGGTATATTCAAAATTTAATGAGAGTCCTTTCGCGTTAGCTCGAAATAGGAATGTTTGTTTAAGCTGTTCCCAAAATTGATAACAATCAAAGGTATTCTCCTGTAATGTTATTTGATTTGCTTCTATTTTAGAGATAGATAGAACATCATTAATTAAGTGTAAAAGATGTTCTCCATTACGATTAATAATATCTAATTTTTCCCTTTGGCTGTCAGATATTTGGGTATCCCCTTGCATCAGTTGTACAAATCCCAAAATAGCATTGAGAGGAGTCCGTAATTCATGGCTCATATTGGCAAGAAATGTGCTTTTTGCCCGATTTGCTGCTTCCGATGCCAGCATCGCGTGTTGTAATTCTATTTCGGCAATTTTACGAGCCGTAATATCAGTAATAGAACCGGCCATGCGAAGAGGATTTCCTAATTTGTCCCACTCCGCTTGTCCTCTGATACCAATCCAAATATATCGACCTGATTTAGTTTGCCAACGATATTCAGTCTCATAGGGAATATGACGATATAAATGATCGAAAATTTCCCTAAAGATACGATCTTTCTCTTGAGGATGAACTAATTCCTTTAACTTGCTTAAGGTGAATTGAAATTCCTGGTGGGGATAACCTATAATTTCAAAGACACGGGGAGAACACCATATCTTTTCTTGATTAATATCAAACCAGTCCCAAATACCATCATTAGAACCGCGAATTGCTCGCTCAAATCGTTCTTCACTTGCCTTTAACGCGTCTTCGGCTTTTTTACGCTCTGTAATGTCTTGAACTTGACAAACGCAGTAAAGAGGATTTTGTTGAGAGTCGCGTACAAGGGCGACACTCAGGTGTCCCCAGAGAAGATGACCATCTTTATGTCGATAACGTTTTTCTAAGTGGTAATAGGGGATTATTCCTGATACAAGTTGGTGCAGATAGCTCAAATCTTTTTCCATATCTTCTGGATAAGACAGATCGGGAACGTTCAAATTTAGAATTTCTGTTTCTGTGTAACCAAACATTTTGATAATCGGTTGATTGACTTGGATTAAATTGCCCTCTAAAGAGACAATCGCCATTCCGATAGGGGCTGTATCAAAGGCACTTCTAAATCGTTCTTCACTTTGACGTAGAGCTTCTTCTGCATCTTTGCGTTGGGTGATTTCTTCGACAAAGGAAAGGATCGATAGGACTTTTCCGGTATCGTCACAAACCACGGAGTTATACCACTCGGTATAAATCACTCTTCCGTCTTTGGTGTAGTTCCGATTTTCTAGTGATTCAGAAGTAACTATTCCATTTCTAAGACGATGAGAAATACCCTGGACAATTTCTTCATCTTCTTCATAGACAAACCGCCAATCTAAAAAGGCATTACAATTCATCACGTCTTCTGCTTTCCAGCCAAAAATGTTTTCGGCTTGTTTTGACCAGCGTTTTACCCTTAGTTCTTCATCCCATTCGATAATGGCTAAGGGTGAATTATCAAAGTGAATATTTAATTTTTTAAGAGTTTCTTGTAATCGGCTTTCTATCTTCCTGATAGAGGTGGTATTAAAGGTGGTTCCGATCAGTTGAGAAATGCGGTTTTTATCATCTCGTAATGGTGTGATAGTAGAAGCAAACCAGTTAATTTCGCCTTCTATTATAAGGGAGTCTTCATAACATATTGTTTGACCAAAATCGAGGCATTCTTGATAACGTTTTGTCACTTCTTGCCAATCGGGTATTCCGGTTTCTTCTGGTGTTTTACCCAGTAGTAATTCTAAGGATAATCCGGTGATTCGTTGGTACGCGGGATTGGTTGATATAAAACGAAATTCGCCATTTTCCATCACCGCGACGACGAAAATTCCTTCCTCTACACCACTATAAATGCTGTGTAAAAATTCTTCCCTTTCTCGTAAGGCTTCTTCAATTTGTTTTTGTTTGGTAATGTCGGTGTCCACCGCGATCGCTTTCCAGTAATTGCCTTCGGGAATGTAAGATGATGTAATTGTTGAGGACATCCAATGGAGGCTTCCATCTTTGTGATAAAAACGAAATTCTATGGTGATATTACGTCCGGCTATGATATCTTCTAAACAGGGAATAATCACTTTTTCTCTATCTTCTGGGAAGATTGAATTATCCCAGAGGGAGGGATCATTGTGCAATTCCTCTCGTGTATAGCCATAGAGTTTCTCACAACCAGAGGAGCGATAATCATATTGTATTGTCCGATCTGACAAGAGACGAAAACAAACGATGGACGCGATCGCGGTATTTAAAATATCACTAATTTTGGCTTCGGATTCTTGGAGGGCTATTTCTAAAGATTTGCGATCGCTTATATCAAATGCCACAGTCGTAACTATCCAGAAATTACCCGTGGGATCGCGTCGGGAGGTTAAATTTGCACAAATCCAACGCAGGGAACCATCTTTGTGATAAAAACGAAATTCTCGATAAGAGGAGCTTTCGGCAAAAATATCTCGAAACGCGCTAAAAACGTATTTTTCCACATCCTCATGATAAATGCGAGATAGCCAGAGGTTTTTATCTGCCATAAATTCTCGTGGTGTATAGCCAAAGATGGCTTCTTGCCCCGCGGAAAAATATTCATATTCAAAACTATAATCTGGATAGGCTCGAAAAGTGGTAATAGCCGCGATCGTGTTATCTAAAATATCATTTAGTTTGTTTTCTGAAGCTTGTAATGCTATTTCTAAATATTTCCGATCACTGATATCATTAGCCACGGTTGTCACAATCCAACAGTCATCAATATTATCATAGCGGGAAGCTAAGGTTTGGGAAATCCAACGCAGGGAACCGTTTTTGTGATGAAATCGGAATTGTTGTGTGATGGTATTTCCGGCAAAAATGGCTTCAAAATTGGGCAGAATTACATGGTGGAAGTCTTCATGATACACTCTCGACATCCAGAGATTTTGATCGGCCATTAATTCCTGGGCTGTATAGCCAAAGATAATTTCTTGTCCCGCGGAAAAATATTCATAATGCCAACGATAATCTGCATAAATTCGATAATTACTAATGGCGGCGATCGCGCTATCTAAAATATCATTAAGTTGGGTTTTTGATTCTTCCAGGGCTATTTCCAAGGATTTGCGCGGGCTAATATCTATAGAAACTAAGATGACGAGCCAAGAATCTGTGCTGGAATCATAGTGGGAAGTTAAGGGTTGAGAAATCCAACGCAGGGAACCATCTTTATGATAAAAACGATACTCTTGAGTAATAGTATCTTCGGCAAAAACAGCAGGATAAAATGTCGAGAGAAAC
Source organism: Cyanobacteriota bacterium (assembly GCA_041172365.1). GTDB lineage: Bacteria > Cyanobacteriota > Cyanobacteriia > Cyanobacteriales > Microcoleaceae > JBEDKD01. Next base: position 6,667 of record JBEDKD010000180.1, read on the forward strand.
TCGTCTTTATCTTCAGGATGAAGAGCTGATAGCCACAAATTTTTATCTTCTGTTAATTCTTGTGCTGTATAACCAAAAATGAGTTCTAAACCCGCAGATATGTACTCATATTCACAGGCAGCATCTCGATAGACACGGATACTGGCAATGGCCGCGATCGCGCTATCTAAAATATGATTAAGTTTAATTTGGGAATCGCGTAAAGCTTGTTCAGCCTGCTTTAATGCTGTAATATCTAATTCGATACCATCCCAAATAATAGTACCATCATCCAAGAGACGTGGCACGGAATGAAAATGGGACCAGCGAATTTCCCCCGACGGATGTTGCTTACGGGCATAAACATCAAAAACGCTTAAATTTTCCCTTGATTCGTCAAACGCGGCTTCAAATTTGGGGCGATCTTCTGGATGAAATAAGTCATCGAGAAGATGGAAATTTTTCAAAGCATCTTCCGCTTTGACACCACTAACTTTTTCCACCCCAGCACTGATATAATTAAAATAAACATCGCCATTATTTTGCCGCACTAATTGATAAATAAACCCATTTACTAAATTATCACCAATGGAGCGTAAAAGAGATTCTCTTTTTTCTAATTCTGCTGTTCTTTCTGCAACTTGTTTTTCTAAAGTATTGTTATATTCTAATAATAATTTTTCGGCTTTTTTGCGGGGTGTAATATCTTGAAAAACAGCAATTCCGTAAATAATTTCTCTCTCTTTATTATAGATAGGGTTCGCCCAAATCTCCCAAGGAATTCTTTTGTTTTCTATCTCTACTTCCACGTCGTCGATAAAGGTAGCTTCACCCTTGAGCGCGGAGTAACAGGGCATTTTCTCTAGGGGATAATTTAGATTAGTTCCCTGATAATAAAGGGGACAATTTGTTAAGATATCTTCCAGAGTATTTATGTTTTTTTCTGCACATTTCATTAAACTAATTGCTCTTTGATTTAAGTAATTAACATTACCCTCTACTGTATAAACCATAAATCCAACAGGTAACGCGTCTAAAAATTGGTTTAGTTGACTTTCCTTCTGGGTTAAAGTTTCATTTAATTGGTGTAAATCAGCAAAAGAATCTTGCAATTTTTGTCTCATTTCGGCAAAGGATTCAGCGAGTTGATTGACTTCCATAATAGGGCTATCAATCGGGAGGATTTCCTCAAAATTTTCCCTAGCAATTTTGACGGTAACTTCTGTTAACTGACTGATCGGTTTTGTTACCCATTGAGATGTCAAAATTCCGCATCCTGTTGCTATGATTAACGCGAGAATACACAAAATAATTGTCTGCTGAGTATGGGCATTAATTTCCTCCATAAAATCAGATTCAGGCACAAAAACCACTAACAACCATTTCAAACCGTATTGATCATTATAGGGCGTGATTTGAACATATTGGTGTGCATTTTTGATTTCTAATTCTATTGGTTGTGATGTAAGGATTTTGTCAAAGTTTCCCAGACGCGTTAATAAAGTTTCTGTAATGACACGGGTGAAAAAATTATTACTATTTAAAGCATTGACGTGGGTAATAGTTTTGCCATCAGCACTAACAATAAAGGGTTTTTCTAAGGTGGAAGATGCGACGAGGTTCCCGGTGGGTTCTATAATAAAAGCTTGCCCCCCTGGAGAAACCTGTAAACTCTGCAAAAATTGACTAATTTCTAAAAGTGAGAGATCAACTACAAAAACATTATTCAATTTTCCAGAGTTATCATAAATAGGAGTCACGGCGCAGAGGCGAGGGAGGGGGGTTTCCGCACCCGAATAAATAGGTGTCCATGTCTGTTTCCCCGTTTCTTTTGCGTTTTGATACCAAGAAAGTTGTCGTGGATCGTAATTAGGAATCTCCTGAAAAAGTTTGATCGGATTTCCTTGTTGATCTACGGTATAATCTTGGCGATTATTAGAAATTGTTTTATTTAAAACTCCCAGGGAAAAATCCTTTTGATTCCCGCGGGCATATCCTATGAATTCCCCTTTTTCATTTCCCATAGAAATCGCGGTGACAGAATCAAATAATTGTATTTGATCCCAAAAGTGATTTCTGATTTCTTCAAGATTTTCGGGATTAATATGATTAGCTTTAATGGCTTTCCTATTAATTTGATTAATTAAATGAGGTGTCGCGAGATAGGTATTAAGTCGATCGCGCACACGCTCGGTTACGCGATCGAGTAACTGAAACGCGAGTTTTTCAATAGAGTCATGCCCATGAGAAAAGCAAAAATACCCCGTGAGTCCAACCGCGGTCCCAATTTGGACAATAAAAGGAACAATAAGGATAAAGCGTAAGGGTATTTTCTGCTTTTTCTTTGTCAATATTTGCTGTAAATTTATCATGGGAATGTTTTTCCTTTTCTCAGTCTTAGATTTCCTTTTCAGAGGAGTGTTAAGAATTGCTTTTCACGCGTAATAAAAGAAACTGATTTTTTTGCTCCGGGCGAAAGTTATCATCACTGACGAGGATTAAACTTTGACTCCCATCGGCTAAACGAGGTCCTAATGTCATCCCTTCTAAATTATCGATGATCGCGATGTCTAATTGATTGAAATCGAGTAATAATTTTTTGGCCATAGGTTTGACAGTGTTTAATTCACCTTTAAGACTTTCTACGCGGGAGGTATCGGTGGCTCCCGCGATCGCGACTTGAAATATTTTAGCTTGAAATCCCTTCAAGCCAAAAGATCGTTCTAAACTGAGAAAATGCCCCCCTTTTCCTAATGCTAATAAATCCGTTAACCCATGAAATATACTAGAGACGCGATCGAGGGGATAAAAATGTTCCGCCACCAATTGAGGATCTTTATCAACAATAAGATAATGGAGGAAACGATTTCGCCCTTCTCTCGTATCTTTATCTTGTACTAAAGGTGACTCAACCGCGGTAAATAAACGAAAAGGATCGCGTCCCCCTGGGCTAAAACTTTCGCGATCGAGGGTAAGAGATTCAAATCCTAAATTATTAACAATTCCTCCTGTTTGTTTATCCCCTTCAGCATCAGGTAAATAACGGGTAGGAATAGGAAAACTTTCCTGAATTTGTCCCGTTTTCAAGTCAAACTCTCCCAACATCAAAGGTTTGACACCGACATCAGAAATTCCTTCACTAGAAATAAAGACAGAATTACGGGGGGAGAGTGCTATTCCTTCAGGATTAAGAAATTTGGGAGGGAAAGTTTCGCCCTTTTCATTTTTCAGAAAAGTCACCCCCTCAACGGTAACTTTATTAATACCAATTTTGCCATGATCGGGGGATTCAAGTTGTACATTGAGGGTATAAAATCGAGGAGGATTAATGTATCCTGAATCATCCGATAGGGCATACATTTTAAAACTGTGACTATCAGCATTATAACTTTTGGGATCATAAGTAATTGCCGATAACCCTCCGACTTTCGTTCCTTCGTAAGTCATTTTCGGCAATTCATACTCGTCTAAAAACTCTAAGGAAAGATTTAAAAATGTGCGATCGGGAAAAGCCAACGCGATCGCGTCCCTGGGAAAGGAGATGACAAATACCGATGCAAATGTTAGAATAGAGATGACAATACGCGAGAAAATATGGAGAAAACGATCGGAGCGATTCATTAATTGATTCCTTCCTGGGTTGATGATTATCTATTATATAGTGTTGACCTTTCAGAAGTAAAACTTGTGGCACAGGCATCTTGCC
>JBEDKD010000181.1:0-7494 GCA_041172365.1 Cyanobacteriota bacterium
CTAAAGCTGTAATAGTAATCGCAATTACATAACAAATGTAAGATTAATCGTAATTATAGTCCGGTCTAAAACTGTAATAGTAATCGCAATTACATAATGCAACTGTAATCGTAATTACAGATTCAAACTGTAACAATAATCGTAATTACATAATTACAGAAAGGTGTAAGAGTAATCGTGATTACATAATTACAGTATGTTGGTTCCCCTTAGAGATGAAGAGAGGGAGCTTGTCACGAATGTAACGGATTTAGGATATAAATAATCACCTATAAACTTAGAAATTCCAACTGTAAAGTCATGGCAGTCAAAAAAGGTACTCTTGTGCGTGCGATTCGGGAAAAATTAGAAAATAGCCTAGAAGCCAAATCTAGCGATCAACGTTTTTCCTCCTATTTGTTTGAAACCAAGGGCGAAATAATGGAACTTCGAGGGGATTATGCACTGATCAAATTTAGTCAAGTTCCCACTCCTAATATTTGGCTACGACTGGAGCAAATCGAGGAGTTTAAATAGGTTTTAACCTCTGTTTAATAATACAATACCTTTGCCTTTCGCATTTTGGGAAAAATGGCGCAGGGATTGTTGAAAAAATCGGGTTTCTCGGTTTGTTTTTTTTCTGAAGAAACCCGATTTATAGTCATTTTAACGTATATTGAGAAATTCAAAAAAACAGTCACAGTAGGAATTGGCTAGATTTAACGCGTCTTATTTTTATTGAGAATGACTATACACCACAAAGGCACTAAGGCACTAAGGCACTAAGGAAGTCCTCAGAAGTAATACACCACAAAGGCACTAAGGCACTAAGGCACTAAGGAAGTCCTCCGCCGAAAGTCCTCAGAAGTAATATAATCATTTCAACGTATATTGAGAAATTAAAAAAACAGTCACAGTAAGAAGAAGCTAGATTTAACGCGTCTCATTTTTATTTGGAATGACTATATTTAACGATTTCTCTGTATCCCCAAAGTGTTGCCTGTAGCTAAAAAATTGAAACAATAGACCGTTATTATACTATAATCATGCTCCCAGTTAAATTAATTAATTATTAAATATAGCAAGTCTAAATCATTCATAAAGATTTGTCGGGGTAGCGCTTTGTGCCTACCCTGATCAATCGGGGCAACCACGGGGGGATTGCCCCTACAAAAATATTACAATTGAAATAGGATTGCTATAGCAAGTCTAAATCATTCATAAAGATTTGTCGGGGTAGCGCTTTGTGCTTACCCTGATCAATCGGGGCAACCACGGGGGGATTGCCCCTACAAAAATATTACGATTGAAATAGGATTGCTATATCAGGAAAAATAGTTATATAGCACTGGGAGCATCTCAAAGAAGCAAAAAAAAACGTTTTGAGATGCTCCCCCTGACAACCCCTTACCGACTACTATAATAAACTTTTCGCGGCTTCTTTCAAGGGTTCTAATAATTCCAAAGAAAGATGTAACATATTTAATACTGTCGTCTCTTTCCCATCAGGTAAAGGTCCATGATAATCACTTCCACCTGTCATTAATAACCCATATTCTTGACACATTATCTCTAATTTATGTATCTGGGATTCACTATGAGTGGGATGATAGACTTCTACTCCCATTAAACCTCCTTCTACCAGAACTTTTAACACTTCTTCCACATCCCCACCCCGAAATAAATAAGGGTGTGCCCAAACGGGAACTGTGCGACTTTTTCTTAATAATTCGATGCCCTCAATCGAGCTAAATTTCTCATATTGAACATAGGCGGGTTTTCCCTCCCCTAACCATCTTTCAAAGGCTTCTTGATTGGTTTGTATATATCCAGCTTCTCGTAATGCTGTCGCGATATGGGGACGGCCTGGGGCTTGGCCTTCTTTTAATTTTGGGAAGTCGATCGCGTATCCTAATGTTGTTAATTTATCGACCATTTCTTGGGCTCTACGCCAACGTCCTTGGGTGCGCTCTCCTAGGGGGGGATTTAACTTTTCTCGATCGGGATAAAATCCTAAAATATGCAGCGATCGCTCATTATAAACTGTACTTAATTCCACACCAGGTATGATTTCTAAATCATTTCCGGCAAACGCGATCGCCTCATCAATACCGGATAGTGTATCATGGTCGGTAATCGCCAAGGCACGCACTCCCCTTTTTTTTGCCGTCGAGACTAATTGCTCTGGGGTAAGGCTACCATCAGAATAAGTGGTATGACAATGAAGTTCTAACATAAAATGATCTTTTTCCTGAAATTAGCAAACTGGGTTTCTCTGTGGTTTATCATCATTACAGAGTAACACGCGATCGCGCAACTATGTTTCTGTTAAGAATTTGAGGAGAAAATAGTTTAATTCGTAGGTTGGGTTGAGCTGTGCGAAACCCAACATCTTCGTGATGACAGAGAAACACGCGATCGCGCAACTATGTTTCTGTTAACAATTTGAGGAAAAAATCCCTTAATTCGTAGGTTGGGTTGAGCTGTGCGAAACCCAACATGGGAGTATTTCAAAGAAGCCCAAAAAAACTGTAGTAGGTTGGGGTAGCCTGTGGGGAGCATCAGACGTCTCGAATCGGCAGGATCGGGCTAGGGAGCGAGACGCTCCCACTGCTAATTTACGTTTAGGAGATGCTCCCCTCTCAACCCCCTTGAATCTTTCACCATCCTGAGTTAATCTTAATGTTACAGGAAGTGTTAATCTGCTCAGGCTTGCGGAATGTTAGATGGCAGGCAAGGTAGTAAAAAATAACATAAACTAATATCATTGCTTTTTGGGATCGATACACAAAAGACATCTAGCAAAAATCACGTCGAAGGCAGGGTTAGCCTACCCTACAGTAGTTTTTGAGATGTATTAAGTCAACATTGTCATACCCCATCCAAAATCTCAAATCTCAAATCGTTATGACACAACCCCAACCCCCTCGTCAACCTCAAACTCTTTTAGGTACTATTACCCAAGTTGTCAAGACAATTCACGCGAAGGTTAATTTTGCCCAACTCGCGCTTAAACCCGGAGCGAAAGTCCCTGAGCTTTGGGTACAAAATTCTAACGCGCCTAACGCGGATAAATATCCGTTATTGGGCGATCATTATATTTTAGGTCGTTCTTCCCAAAATTGTGATATTATTGTCAGAAATCCTGTAGTAAGTACCGTTCATTTGTCCTTATCACGCGATCGCTCCAGACGCACTCCTTTTGTCATTAAAGATGAAAATTCTACTAATGGTATTTATTTAGGAAAAAGGCGTCTTGATACTCTCTCTCTCCGACATGGTGATGTTTTAACTTTAGGCCCCCCAGAATTAGCCGATGGTGTTAGAATTAAATATATTGATCCGCCGCCTTTGTATGTCAAAATCTTTCGTTATACGATGTATGGGATTAGTGGTTTCGCCGGTTTAGCTACGTTATTTGTCACCTTTGAATCGACTAAATTTGATGTTCAACCTTTACCGCAAACTGTAACAGGTCCCGTAATTGTTTATGCGCGGGATGGCCAAACTCCTCTTCGTCCCCCTCATAATACTTCTCATGGTGAATTAAAGGATATCCATGAATTTTCTCCCTATTTAGCTAAGGCTGTTATTGCTTCGGAAGATAGTCGTTATTATTGGCATTTAGGGATTGATCCTATGGGAATTTTACGCGCTGTTGTTACTAATTATCGTGGGGGGGGTATTCGAGAAGGAGCGAGCACTATTACTCAACAATTAGCCCGCAGTTTGTTTCGTGATTATGTGGGTACTCAAGATTCCGCGGGACGAAAATTACGTGAGGCGATCGTTGCTCTGAAATTAGAGTGGTTTTACAGTAAGGATGACTTATTATTAACTTATTTGAATCGGGTTTTTTTGGGGATTGATTTATATGGTTTTGAGGACGCGGCTCGCTTTTATTTTGGCAAGTCGGCAAGGGAATTAAGTTTATCGGAATCCGCGACTTTAGTGGGGATTTTGCCCGCGCCTAATACTTTTAATCCTATTCAAAATTATGAGTTAGCTGTGGAATATCGCGATCGCGTGATTGCCCGAATGCGTGAAATGGGGATGATTTCTCAAGCCGAAGCAGATAAAGCCCGTCGATCGCGCATTGAAATCAACCCCAAAGCACGAGAATTTCTCCAAGGCACGATCGCGCCTTATTTCTATAATTATGTCTTGAGCGAATTGGAATTTTTATTAGGCTCCCAATTAGCCAGAGAAGGAAATTTTATTGTCGAAACCGGATTAATGCCAAGTATTCAAAAAGTCGCGGAAAATTCCCTACGCAGTGCCGTTAATAATTCCGGTAGCTCCGCGAAATTTTCCCAAGGAGCACTCCTTACCCTTGATAGTAGTAATGGCGACATTTTAGCAATGGTAGGGGGAGTCGATTATTTGAAAAGTCAATTTAATCGTGTTACCCAAGCCTTAAGACAACCAGGCTCCACCTTTAAAATTTTTACTTATACTTCCGCGCTCGAAGAGGGAATTTCTCCCACCAAGGGTTATTCCTGTGCCCCCTTAAGTTGGCAAGGACAAAGTTATAGTGGTTGTGAAAGAAGTAGTGGTACAATTGATCTTTATCGAGGGATCGCGTTATCAGAAAACGCGATCGCGCTCCGTGTCGCGCAAGACATTGGATTAGATAAAGTTGTCAATATGGCACGTCGTTTAGGTGTGACATCGAAACTGAATCAAGTCCCTGGTTTAGTATTAGGGCAAAGTGAAGTAAATGTCTTAGAAATGACAGGAGCCTTTGCCACATTAGCTAATAGTGGAATTGGCAACCGTCCCCACGCGATCAAGCGCATTTTAGATAGTAGTGAATGCCAAAATATTAAGGATTTTAAAACTTGTCGTGTCATTTACGATTATCAAAAAGATCCTCTGGCAAATCGTAAGGTTTTATCCCCGGATGTCACTGATATTATGACAGAATTATTACAAGGTGTTGTCAAATATGGTACGGGGAGAAGTGCCTCATTAGGATTAGGAGAAGCCGGGAAAACAGGCACGACTAATGATAATGTTGATTTGTGGTTTATTGGTTATATTCCTAATCAGGATTTAGTCACGGGTGTTTGGTTAGGTAATGATGATAATACCCCAACCTCCGGCAGTAGCGCGATCGCGGCACAATTATGGAGGGATTATATGGCAAAATTAGTCAGATAAGTAGATTACCCGATATCCTCTGTGCTCAAAGTCTCACCTCTCTCACCGGGTTTCTTTGAGAAAATTAGTCCGATAAGGAATGAAAATTGAATAAAGTAGTGCAGGCATCTTGCCTGCTTTCGGGCACATATCGGCTTCACTACCAACCCAATAATCAAGTTATTTAATTTCCACTCCTTACCCTCCAACCCGTTTCTTTAGGAAACATAAATGTTAAAAAATATAACAAACTCTTGCTTTTTTCCTGAGAAAATGAGATAATACCAGGGACGTATTGCTGTAAATTTAATCCCATTATGACAACCAACAAATTAAAACCAGATTGGGCAGGAGAAGACATCCTTTCTAAATTAGTTAATGTCTTAATAAAAACTCCCCCTCTCTACAAAATAATGAAAGAGCAAGCGAGAAAGGTACTAATTAAAACCGCAGAAAAAAATGGTGTTTCTTGGCGGCGCAATACACAGGAATTAGAAAACTCCGAAGCCAAGACAATATTCACAGAAATGACTAATCCTCATATTGCCTATCCAGAATATTATCAAGTACCCTTTCATGCCTACGATGAAGGAAATTTATGTTGGCAAGCTGCCTGTGAAGCACCTTCGGCGACTTATGCAATGGCATTAAGAGTATGGAAAGGCGAAAATCTCACCTGGCAAACCGCCCATGAGCGATTACGCGGTAGTTTTCATCAAATCCTAGGGGAATATCTCCCTCAAACCGTCGAAAATGTCATGGATTTAGGTTGCTCCGTAGGTATTTCTACGTTAACACTTCATCACTATTTAGTTAAGAAACTAAATCACGATATTCGCACAAAAGGTTTAGATTTATCACCCTATATGTTAGCGGTGGCGAAGATTTTGGACGAAAAGGGAGAAATTAGTGAATGGATACATGGATTAGCGGAAAACACAGGTTTACCCGATAATTCCTTTGATGTAGTAACATTACAATTTATCCTGCACGAACTTCCCCATAATGCCAGTCGTGATATATTTAAAGAAGTATTACGAATTTTGCGGCCGGGTGGATGTTTTGCCATTGTAGATAATAATCCTAAATCGGCTGTAATTCAAAATCTCCCTCCCGCGTTATTTCTGTTAATGAAAAGTACAGAGCCTTGGAGTGATGAGTTTTATACATTTGATGTGGAAGGAGCGTTACAAGAGCTCGGATTTGATTATAAAACGACAGTCGCGAGTGATCCACGTCATCGTACTATTATCGCGATGAAACCTGTCTAATGAAGATCGCGGGGGTTTTTTAGATTTTATTTTCTCCTAGGAAAAAACTAGAAAAACCCCTATGTATTGCCTAAGAAGATAGAGGATTTTTCGTCGGGAGGAAATTATCAATTTTTCCGGCGAATTTGATGGGGGAAATTTGGCACTAATAAAGATTGACTTAAGGCTCCGTCTTGATTAAAAAAAGAGATGTTACCGTTTTGATCACAAACCCAAAATTCTTTAGCGCCTGCTTCTAGGTATAAATCTTTTTTGATGTTCATTTCCTCTTGGGTATTACTCGCGGATTTAATTTCTATGCAAATTTCCGGCGCGATCGACGCGGTTTCTTCATTTTCGATCTGCTCAATTGTTTCATCGGAAGCCCAAACAACATCAGCTACTTTGACACCATCGGATGTTTGAATTGCACACTCTGGAAATGCCAATCCCCTATCAATTAATGATTTCAGTAAATTTTGGATAATGGCTTGATAAATAGAGTGTTTAAGTTTCGCGGGACTCATTATAATTTGCCCCCATTTATTGAGTTCAATTTTAAAGGGTAAGTCTTGCAAGGATTTATTTTCGCATACTTCTTGCCATTGCATAATTAACTCCTTTGTGAGTTAGTCTTTCTGGTTGTTGGGTTGATGAAATAATTAACTGGTGGCTCGGCAATATCGTTGCCATCAACCCAACCTACTTCTTCTTTTATTTTAACATGATTAGGGTTTTAGGGAAAAAGCGCGATCGGATTTAATCTGTAGGTGGGGTTGATGAGATATAATACCATTGTAGGGACACGGCAGTGCCGTGTCCCTACCTAAATATATAATCATAAATATTGTTTAACCGCGATCGCGAGAGATTTCGCCAACAGAGGAGGCACGGCATTTCCGATCTGATTAAATTGACTATTTTCTGAGCCATGAAAGGTAAACCAATCAGGAAAACTCTGAAGTCGAGCCCCTTCCCTAACAGTTAATCTTCTCCTGCGTCCATCGGGTAAACGTAATCGTAACATATCTCCGGTTGCACCGGATAAGTTTCGACAGGTGACAGTTCTCGCGGGTGCATTGAAATGTAAATCTCTCGGTGTAATACACTTAGAAGCTATCTC
>JBEDKD010000182.1:0-7328 GCA_041172365.1 Cyanobacteriota bacterium
CCCAATACCCAATACCCCATAACCCATACCGACAACTTAACATCTAATACCTATTCACCCATCCCCAATTCCCCATCCCCAATCGCCAATCACCATTTCCCAATCCCTATTCACCAATCACCAATCACCAATCACCAATTACCATTTCCCTTAATTGTCATGTTATACAATCTGTTTAAATTTATCGTCGGTGTTTTCTTAGCCTTGATTATTATGACGGGTGCAAGTGTCACCGCGGCATTATACTTCGCGGCAAAATTAACCGCGTTACCCGAAAAACCGATTTATCCCAATGATAAGAAACCCGCCTCCCCAACAGTCGCGAAAACACCTAGCACTGCCGCGAAGTTAAACACAAATCCTAATCCGACTGCTTCTTCGACTCCAACTCCTACCCCAACTCCTAGCCCCAGTGAGTCTCCTTCTCCCTCTCCGAAACCGTTACCATCGGGAGCCTATCGTGCCACAGTGACACAACCTATCGGTTTAATTGTGCGTGATAAGGCGGATAATGACGCGAATCGAGTGGGAGGTATCGGTTATAAAGAAGATATTATTGTTTTAGAAGAGTCCCCGGATAAAAGATGGCAACGCATACGAGTTAAAGAAGGGGAGCTCGAAGGTTGGGTAAAAGCTGGAAATACCGATCGCGCTACCACTCCCTCTACTACTCCCTAGGGCATTTGTGTTAAGAAATTTAGCAAAATATAAAGCTTAATTGCAATAGGGGGAAATTTTGTACAACTATATCCTCTTGGGTGATAAGTTTAAAAACACCGAAAACGGTTGGATAACAGACTTTACCCCAGAAGCTAATATGTATCACAAAAATTCTCATCAAGAGTTACTCACCGCGTTTGTAACCGCGGGTTTAGGTGCTGGAATTATTACCTCCTTTGCCATTAGTCAAGGGCAACACCCCCTTGTCGGTATCGGTATTACCGCATTTGCCGCGGTAGCCGCGATTATTTGCGATCGCGTTATGTCATTGTGACTTTTTCTCTTCATCTATTGGGGGGCTAAAACTCCTTTTCTTTAGCCCCTTTTTATTAATATTTCCTATTCTCAATAAAACTTAATTAAGTTTTTTTACGGAAAAATAAGATTTCTCTAAATCCGAGAAATATCGCCACAAAACTAAAATATAGAGATTAAGATTCTAGTAGATGGCAACGATGATCGCGATTCTGGGTGGAAGCGAGTTAACTCAGAAAATTGCCGAAGAAATGACATCTGAAAAAAAAACTGTGTTTAACTCCAAGGATAAGCGCGATCGTCACACATCTTTATCCTTAGTAAATTACGACGCAAAACACAATGGAATCTTTAGCTTATCTTCACTTAGCTCTTGCCCAAGAATCACCCTCAGAGTTAAGACTTTTTCAAGGATTAAACTGGCAAAAACTGTCGAGTCAAGCCTACCTCTTTTTATTACGCGTGGCATTGATAATCTCCATTATTCTGATCGCGAATGCCGCCTTAGCCGATATGCAATTTGGCGATAGTGGTAATAACGTAAAAAAACTCCAGCAACGTCTCCGAGATTTTGGCTATTTTAGTACAAATGGAAACATTACGGGCAATTTTAGCCAGAAGACATTAGATGCAGTCAAACGGTTTCAACGTGATAAAGGGCTCACCCCCGATGGTATTGTTGGCTCACAAACTCTGGGGGCATTAGGTTTACCAACCACTTCATCCTATAATCCTATTCCTCCAAATGTCCTTACTATTGGTAGTAGGGGACAGGAAGTGTCTAACTTGCAACAGAATTTAGCCCAGTTAGGCTACTTAGATCCGTTTATTAATGTCACTGGTTTATATGATAATCGTACTCGTCTGGCAGTACAACACTTTCAACAAGATTATCGCTTGCGGAATGATGGATACGCGGATACTGCTACTTTAAACGCGATTAATGTAACTTTATCCCAGCGCTTTCCTCCTGTCACACCTGACAATATACCACCTAGTAATAATCTAGGTATTCAGCCTGGTATTCCTGGGAGTTTAGAGCTGATTAAAGGAGACACAGGAGCCAGAGTCGAAGACTTACAAAAACGGTTAAAACAGTTAGGATTGTTTAGGGAAAATATCAGCGGATATTTTGGGGAGATAACAGAAGAATCGGTAAAAAGGTTTCAACAGAAATATGGACTTCCTATCACAGGTATTGCCGATGCCAATACACTCACAGTATTAGGAAATAATACCATCGCGGTGGCTCAACCAACAACCACTCAACCCTTATATCTAATAACACTCAGACGGGGAAATAGTAGTTGGGGTGTGCAAAGACTACAAATGCGCTTAAATGCTCTGGGTTATTACACCGGTGAATTTAATGGTAATTATGGCCCAGGAACCGAATATGCGGTTTTCCGGTTTCAACAAGCTTATTATTTGACTCCAACGGGAGTCGCGACACCAGAAACCCAATCCAAGTTAGAATCTTTAACTACCAGTATTTCTTTAGGAGAAAATTCCGGGGAAATTCCCTTTTCGGGAAGCTTTAATTCCTAGATAATGAGACAAGAGTTTTCACCCCGCGCTGGCAGTTTTCAGCTTAATTTGACACCAGTCGAAGGGAAGGTAGGGGCGGGTTCACCTAAATTTCTCCCACCAATAAATAACCTCAATAAACCCGCCCCCACCCCACCAATAATCTCTATTGAGGAATGTTTTGGGGCGGGTTTTTATCATTTATCGGTGATTGTCAATGATATTGGTGAAAGAGCCCGCTTGAGGCAAGAATGCGATTGAAACTTAAACAGCCTAGTTTGTCCCGATTTTGGGGATTTGTTCAAGCTGTCAATTACCTGTAAACTTCTTAAAAGCTAAAGTGACATTATGACCACCAAAGCCAAAAGAATTAGACAAGGCTGCATTCACCTTTTTCACACGACTCTTATCAGGCACATAATCGAGATCGCAGGCGGGATCGAGATTTTCGATGTTAATAGTAGGTGGGATATGATCATTCGCGAGTGCCATCACCGTCGCGACAGCTTCAATACCCCCAGAACCCCCTAACAAATGTCCCGTCATGGACTTGGTAGAACTAATCGCGACTTGACGCGCACTTTCACCCAAGGCATTTTTAATCGCGGTTGTCTCCGTCGAATCATTCGCGGGGGTACTGGTACCATGTGCATTAATATAGTCAATGTCTTGGGGTTTTAACCCTGCATCTTTCAAGGCTAAACGGATGGCGCGAGTGGCTCCTTCCCCATCCGGTACGGGAGAAGTCATGTGATAAGCATCACAAGTCATCCCATAACCAACCATTTCCCCATAGATGCGAGCTCCACGACTCAGGGCATATTCTAATTCTTCTAATATCAGAATGCCCACCCCTTCGCCCATGACAAAACCATCACGATCGCGATCGAAAGGACGACAAGCATGAAGGGGGTCATCATTACGAGTAGAAAGAGCACGGGCCGCGGCAAAACCCGCGACCGAGAGATGAGTCACCGCGGCCTCAGTTCCGCCACAGATCATCGCCTTAGCATAACCCTGTTGAACCAGACGAAAAGCATCCCCCACCGCGTTAGAACCCGCGGCACAAGCTGTCACCGTGCAAGTATTCGGGCCCTTAGCACCCGTATGAATCGCGGTTAGCCCCGCGGCCATATTCGCGATCATCATCGGGATCATAAAGGGACTACAGCGACTAGGCCCACGATTAAGATAGATTTCCTCTTGCTCTTCCAATATTTTCAGGCCACCAATGCCAGTTCCAATAATGACACCCACCTGTTCCGCGTTCTGGTCATTTATTTGCAACTTCGCATCCGCGATCGCCTGTTGACTAGCAGCCACCGCAAATTGGGCAAAGCGATCCATACGCTTCGCCTCCTTACGTTCCATAAAATCGTGAGGGTTAAAACCCTTCACTTCACCCGCAAAACGACAATCGTGCCGCGACGCATCGAAAAAGGTGATCGGGCCGATGCCATTACGTCCAGCAAGCAACCCTTCCCAATACTCAGATAAGGTATTACCAATCGGTGTAATCGCGCCGAGACCTGTTACAACAACGCGCTTACGCTCTAAATTTTCCATGATTTCGGACTCAAGAAATTACAACACCTAAAACGCAGAACAAGGTGAAAAGCCTAAAAAGAAAGCAGAACCACCCACAATGCCCACCCGATCAAGCCAGTGTAGAAGAACACAAGACTTTGAGGGTGGGACCAAAGGCGGGAGAAAATATATATATTGAAGAGCAGGGCTATGGCCTACTAGGGGCATCTCCCTCAGTTTCAAACTCTCCCAAGCTACAGCTTGGACAAAAAGCCACTACCATCGAATGATTGGGTGTGGATCGTCCCTTACGCAGCAGTTGAAGTCTTCTCAATGAAGTCAACAGCCTTTTGAACAGTATCAATTTTTTCGGCTGCTTCATCTGGAATCTCGATTTCAAACTCTTCTTCCAGTGCCATAACCAGTTCTACTGTATCTAAGGAATCAGCACCTAAGTCTTCAGCAAAGGTGGCTTCCGGTGTTACCTTGTCGGACTCAACTTCGAGTTGCTCCGCCACAATTTTTTTGACTCTTTCAAATATGTCACTCATAATTATCCTCATTGGATGCCGCGTATATGAATTTTACCGGAAAGGGGCATCTTAATACATAATCTTGTCTGACTTTTCTCTGTTGACTGGGGCTCACGATGTTTTGCCTACTAACCAATAGGTTTGATTTTCTTTCTCACCCCCAAAAGTAAAGTTATTAGGGCTGTGCACCAGGTGATACTTACTTTTCAGATGTTTATATGTGCTCTGAGTTACCTCAATCGTCCCTGGTATGGCTTGAGACTGAATCTGATGCGCGATCTGGAGCGTATTGCCCCACAAGTCATATCTTATTTGTTTACCTTTCACTACTCCCCCCAGGACATTCCCTCGGTTGATCCCGATTTTTAGCGTTAGACTCAGATTTTCCTCATCCTGCAATCGCGTCATCTCTTTCTGCATTCCTAGAGCTAAGTCCGCGATCGCGTCGGCGGAATCTGACTTGGGTTGGGGAACACCACCCACCACACAGTACGTTTCCCCACTAATTTTAATGGTTTCTAACTCCAGGGACTCACATAATTGATTGAATTGGGAAAATAAACTATTAAGCACTCCCACAAATTCACCGGGCGACATCCCTTTTGTCGAGATAGCCATTGGCGAAACCTGTGCCCATAATACGGTCGCGTTCTCAAAGGATTCTACACACGCGATCTCTGTATTAACATCGCTTAAATATTCCGCTTTCGCCGCAAATTCAGACGCGATCGTTCGGGGAAAAATACTAAAAAACAAGCTTTCTAACTTTTCTTGTTCTTCACGGAGACGCCCTTCCACACGCAGACGTTCATAGTTCTCCTTTTGTAAACGGATATTCTGTTGCTCCAGTCTTTTTTGCAGTTTACGAATTTTTAATTGATGATTAATTCGGGCTAATACTTCACCCAATTGAAAGGGTTTCGTAATGTAATCAACTCCCCCCACTTCAAAGGCTTTAACTTTATTTTCAACATCATCAATAGCACTAATAAAAATTACAGGAATATCACTAACTTTTTCGTCAGTTTTTAAGCGTTGACAAGTCTCAAAGCCGTCCATTCCGGGCATCATAATATCGAGTAAAATCAAATCAGGAGAGACTTCATGGACGTTTTTTAAAGCCATTGCACCATTGATCGCGCTCCTTACTTCATAGCCATATTGACTCAGACCCATTGATAAAAGTTTAAGATTTTCAGGACTGTCATCGACCAGCATCAAACGTCCTTGATGACTAAATTTTTCTACTCTAAAACCTAACAACCAAAAAATTTCCTCTTCTATATCGGCTAATTCTTTATGCTTTTTAGCTTCTTGAGAAGCCATCTTTTGATGATAAACAGTCAGACTTTCCAGTTTTTGCAGAGTCCCTTTAATTTCTGATTCATCCAAATACAGACTCGTGATGACTTGATTAATATCTGCAAGGGGGTCAGCTTTGAGTCCCGCACCACTCGCGACAATAAATTTCAATCGATCAAGATTTTGACGCAACAACTTCCGCAAGTAATAAGTCACCATTGGAGAAAGTTGTAAATGCTCTAGGGATGTCTTTGAGTGTTCCATAACTGTAATATTTTCCCAAAAAACTTCAGAGTTGTCTTCACTTTTAGACGGGCGTTAAATTCGCATCATAGCAAATTTACTCAGAGATCCTGGCCTTAGTTTTTCCCGACATACTATGTCACAATTATTTACTAAAATAAACAAAAAAAGAAAAAAGAAAATGCAATACAGTGGGACATCGTAAACAACTGTGAAGTTTTGTGGCCATTTCGACAAGAGATGGGAGCATCGCGGTAAACTAGGCCTGGATTCACTATGCAGACTTAACAGTCAGCACCCCTGACTGAAGCATGGGGGCTTCAGGTTAACCGGAAGTTCACCGCTTCAGAAGAGCTGACCAGACTCAGGTCTTCTGACCTACGTTATCGGCAAATATTAAAGTTCCTACCTGGGAATGCTTTGGCAGTCCCAAGCTTGAGAACCGAAGGCAGACAGAGGGGAACTGCCCCTGCACAGGGATAAAAGGGTAAGCCAGTGCTATCTGGAAGGTACCGACCGATAACGTTGTCTGGGCTCAGATCTCATCGTACAGGATAGGCGTTTCCCGGCTAATAACAGGGATGAGTAGAAACTGTACCTCTTTCTACTCCCCCCCCAAAGGGGACGCGGATCAATCCGTGCGTGTCGTGTTTCTTCCCCGCACCTTTCGGCGTGGAGAGGAAACATTTCCTGTAAGGTCTTATGAATCATTTGGAGCTGTTATAATGTCCCACTCAGTCAAAATCTACGATACCTGCATCGGTTGCACCCAATGTGTTCGTGCTTGTCCTCTGGATGTTCTGGAGATGGTGCCCTGGGATGGCTGTAAGGCTGCTCAGATTGCCTCTTCCCCTCGCACGGAGGACTGTGTAGGATGCAAGCGCTGTGAAACAGCTTGCCCCACTGACTTTTTGAGCATTCGTGTTTATCTGGGTGCCGAAACAACTCGCAGTATGGGTCTGGCATACTAACATCAGCCCCAAATCGTTGTAACATTTTTGCCTCTTGGAGAGGGAGTCTTTTACTCCCTCTTTTTTATGCCAAGCCACGAAGAAGGAAGTCCCAAGAGGTAAGAAGGAATGAACCACAAAGGCACAAAGGACACAGAGGAAGACCGAAGACCCAAAAAGAAGGAAGATGCTTCACAATTAACAATTGACCATCACATTTTTTGCTTTCTTATTTTTGATTACCGATTACCCATTACCGATTACCCATTAC
>JBEDKD010000183.1:0-8177 GCA_041172365.1 Cyanobacteriota bacterium
TGAGTGCTTATACCCCCATATTCCACAAAGCAGTATGTGAAACGGTGAACTTTATGCTCTCAGGTGTTGACTTTAATAAATCTAAATGGCGGACTCATTTACAAAACAATTACGGGATTAGTGCTCGACATTCCTACGGCGTTATATCAGCCGCCAAGGGTGCGGTTGATAGTGCTTTAGAATGTCGGATTTTACATATAAAAACCTTAGAAGGTAAAGCTAAATCCTGTGCGGATTGGTTGAAGAAGGCAGAAAAGAAACTGAAGAATGCTCGGAAATTTTACGCTCTCAAGAATTGGTCTGATAGTAAAAAAGGGTGCGTTTTTCCCCAATCATGCTCTCTCAAATCTCGCCAAACATCTTGGCAGAATTTACGGTTTCAAATCCATCACAAAAAGCGTA
Source organism: Cyanobacteriota bacterium (assembly GCA_041172365.1). Taxonomy (GTDB): domain Bacteria; phylum Cyanobacteriota; class Cyanobacteriia; order Cyanobacteriales; family Microcoleaceae; genus JBEDKD01. The sequence goes on from JBEDKD010000183.1 coordinate 403, forward strand.
AACTACACAGATATCAGTCTCAAATATCGGCTTTAAAATTGGCTCCGCTCAAGGTGTCAGTCCCCCGAAATCAAGCTCTTGTAGTGGGTTGTAAAAATGAGTCCTTTGGCAATCAGGTATGTCAATGGGATGGTAATAATTTAAAATTGAGAGTACCCGCCTGTTTAGAATCAAAATTTGGTAAGTATGTCGAGTCGAAAATTGGTGATTTTCCACGCAATATTAACCGATTACCAGCTAATTGTGCGAAAACTTGGCACTTCTATTACAAATCAGGTAAGTGGTGTGCGGCGGTTAGTTTTACCCCGTCGGAAGTGAAGCGAGTATCTCGTTGTGTAGATTATGGATGTATCGGTATTGATCTAAATCCTGGCTCCATTGGTTGGGCTTATATCGACTCCGAAGGGAATTTAAAAGCTCATCATCAAATACCATTACAAACGGGACTACCTCAGGGTCAACAACAGGCTCAAATTGTGAAAGCTTGTCTGGAATTCGCGAAACTGGCAAGCCATTATCAATGTCCCATTGTTGGTGAATCCTTAGACTTTTCTGCTAAGAAAGAACAACTAAGAGAACGGGGTAGAAAATATGCTCGAATGCTTTCACATTGGGCCTATTCTCAATTTTTCAAGTTGTTAAACTCTATTCTTTCTAATCGTGGGATAGAATTTATCAGAGTAAATCCGGCTTATTCGAGTATCATTGGCTTGGTTAAATACCTAAAAATGTATGGTTTGGCTAGTGATGAATCAGCGGCTTTAGTGATAGCTCGTCGAGGGATGAGGCTATCGGAAAAGATACCAGACTCCTTAACCGCCTTAGTTGAGGTGAACTCAACTAAGCACGTTTGGAGCCTGTGGAATCAACTGAATAAAAAAATCAAGTGTTCTGGTATGGTAACAACTAGACATTGTTACTATAGCATCTCTAACTGGGATTTCCTGGTCAACCTCAACACAGAGGAAGCGGTAGGGGCGGGTTAACCAATGATATTTGCTGGTGGCAGAGATATGGGTGAAAGAGCCCCTACTAGGAAAGAATGCTTAAGAAACTTAAACAGCCTAGTTTGTCCGGCTTTGTCGGTTTTTTTTGAAGCTGTTAGGATTATTGGGTAAAATGGCATCAGGGACTTGTTTGTTGGAACCATATCGGAACCCAGCAACACCCATAGAAGTCCGCACCTGTTTACTAAAGTTATTTTCGCTTCACGGCGAATTACTGCGTCAGGCGCGACGAGAGGGAAACTCTCTGTTAGAATCGGATTTAGCCCGTTTATGGATTTTATTACCTTCCTGTTCTGCTAGAATCATTAAAGGGTTTGGTTCCCAACTTGATGAGACTGGAAATTGGCCATCTGGTGTTTATTTTCTTCCTGAAATGTATAAGACTGCCATTGTAGCAATTAATAAATTGCCCTTAACGGAAGAAACACTTTGGTTAAGAATTTTAGGAAGGGGAAAAGTGCAAAAACAGGCGATTAATGAATTAACAAATCTCCCGAAAGGTCATCCATTACTTAATAATGCACTGGAAGTGCTTTCTAATTGGCGGATGAACTTAGATTCTAAGGAAATTGTAAGTAATGAGGAGCAGGAGTTGATTATGAACTTATCACCCGCGTATCAGCAGTGGCGCGAAGACACTTTACAGCAGGGCCGCCAAGCCGGATTACAAGAAGGACAACAGGAAGGACAAAAAAATGAACGACGTCTAATGATTGAAAACTTTTTCCGGGTGCGTTTTGGCGACCTTGATGAACCTTTACAAAACTCGATCGCGCTCATGTTAGAAATACCCGTAGAAGAATTAACTCTTCTCTTACTAAATGGAACGCGTGAGGAAATTTTAGAGCGTTTTGGTAGTCAATAATACCATCAAAAATGTCAGGAAAAATTGACAGAAAACTGTGCATTTTTAGGAAAGTTAGATTAAGCTAAGGCACAAATCGTCAACCCTAAAAATATTCAATATGACAGCTATTCCTGATAACAAGATCCAAGTCTGTAGCATTTGTGGTGTCAAAATAGAAGCTGGAGATAAAGTGATATTTTCCAGTGGTGCTCCGGGTTCAAAAGGTAGATTATGGGCAAGAGTGTGTCAATATGTCAAAAAGTCTGGTTGTATTAATCAGAATCAAGAGGCATTAGGAGTTATTCCTGAGAATGATTTCTATCGATCGCCCTAATTGTATTGTCGCGTGGGTGAGGTGGCGACGATGGACAATATTAAACTTTAAGGATAAATCTCCACCTCACCCACGATTATTATTAGTCATTGTGGTGGGTAAGACGGTGAAAAAATATTGGTTTAATCTCCCAAAGTTAATCACCGTCTTACCCAGGCTACACGCTAATCATAATATCGTGGTTTTTGGGTTCTAGTTTCCCGTCTTTTTCTCGGTGTCTCTTCATTCGATGGGGGAGACGATTTACGGGTTTTTTTCAAGGTATTACTAATTTCGAGAAAGAGATCGCGGCGTAAATAAGGATAATCACTTACCCAAATTTTACGACTAGGAATATAGATATCAGAAACTTTCTCAATTTGTCCAAGATCCGGTTCATTAGACATTACTAACATCAACACAGCTTGGCCTGGTTGAATTTGATCATGAACGCGTTTAAAAGGGGCTTTAATTATTGTCGAAAAACCTGTGGTATCACCGACTTCGACATTAATCCGTTCTTCAAAATTATCAATAATTACTAATTGTCCTTTCTTGTTAACTGATTCCTCTTGACCGACTAATTCTTCTGTGACAAAAACATCTAAAACTCGTCCTTGCCAAAATCCACAATATTTATATTTACGACAATCAATATTTCGTAAACTCGCCCAAAGAACCGGTGCCCAAAACCAATATAAACCACCAATAATCACAAAAACAATGATAATTCCACCCGTATCTTGATTGATAAAATACACAATAATCATGGCACAAATGATTACTGTTGAAATTAAGAGGCGTTTGAGTAAATCAGGGAATTTTCCCCAATAATATTTATATTGCTCTGATGTGGCAACCGCGGGGATCAGTTCTTCAAAGGATTGGCGTGTTAATGGTACTAGCATAAAAAAGAAGGAAGAGGGAAGAAGGAAGAGGGAAGAAAGAAGGAAGAAGGAAGAAGGAAGAAGGAAGAAGGAAGAAGGAAGAAGATAAATTAAATCTATCAGTTATTAGGTCTCAATGTGCAGTGTTTAGTAAAATTACCTCATTGATAACTGATCATAGCTCATAACTCATAACTCATAACTCTCTATTTTATGGAAGACAGGAAAGAGGAAATAGGAAACAGGAGATAGAAGATACAGAAGTAGGGGCAATCCCCCCGTGGTTGCCCTGATCCCCCCCAACCCCGCGCGTGCGGGGGGCAAGGAGGGTAAGCACGGGACACTACCCCTACAAATCTGTATGAATGATTGGATGGACACGCGATAGAAGGGAGAAAATAAAAGACAAGAGATAGAAGAGGAAAGAAGCTAAAAAAGATTGACTTTATTAGTATTAAAATTTCTTCCCTCTTCCTTCTTCCTTCTTCCCTCTTCCTTCTTCCCTCTTCCTTCTTCCTTCTTCCCTCTTCCTTCTTCCCTCTTCCTTCTTCCTTCTTCCTTCTTCCTTCTTCCCTCTTCCTTCTTTCTTGCTTTTACAAGATTTTTTCTAAACCATAAACCAGTGAAGTGAGTGAAAGGACTTTACGAATGGCTAAGAGAACTCCTGGCATATAACAGGCGCGATCGCTGGTATCGTGACGAAGTGTATAAATTTGTCCTGGGCCGCCAAATATTACCTCTTGATGGGCAATTAGTCCGGGTAAACGTATACTATGAATGCGTATTCCTTCGTCGGCTAAACTGCCTCTGGCTCCGGCTAATTTTTCCGTTTCCTTGACTAAAGGAGTGTTGAAAGTTTTACCCATTTCTGCTAACATTTGGGCGGTTTGAACTGCTGTGCCACTGGGTGCGTCTGCCTTCTGATTATGATGTAATTCTATGATTTCAACATGATCAAAATGACGAGAAGCTGCGATCGCTGCTTGTTGTAATAAAACCATTCCTATAGAAAAATTAGGAATAATTAAACAACCAATACTGGCTTTATCGGCAAACTCCGCTAACTCCTCAATTTGTTGAGGACTTAAGCCTGTTGTACCCACCACCGGACGAATACCATAGGCGATCGCGGCACGGACATTTTCATAAACGGAATCAGGATGAGTAAAATCAACCATAACCCCCGGTTGTTTTTCTTGAGACTGCAATGCTAACATCCCCTGCAGATCATTGACAATAGGAACCTCCAGAGCACCACAACCGGCCAATTCACCTATATCTTGATCAAATAAAGCGGGGTTATGATCGATCGCGCCAAAAAGAGAGATATCAGAAGTCCCCGCGATCGCCTTTACCACTTCGCGACCCATTTTACCCGCGGCTCCATTCACAATGACCGGAATTTGCGTCATAATCTTAAAAGGTGATGTTTTTACCTTAATTATGATCCGAAAAAAAGCAATAATTGTCAATGTGTAATGTTAAAATGGTAATGATTTGGTATAGATGCACAAAAGGTGAAATTAGACTCTAGTTATTTTTTAGTCGCTCATGGAAGCCGCGATCCTCGCCATCAATTCGGTTTAGAAAAGGTGGCTCATCTTCTGTATACTCGGTTAGCCACCTTATCTGAGGGGACTCTTTCCCCTTCCGATATCGCGCCTAGAGTCGGCTCAGGGACTTTAGAGTTAAATGAGGACGCGCTTCACCAACAATTATGTCTGTTTGGAGAATATACTCTGTCTTTGGGTTTAACCGAAGTACAAATATTACCTCTGTTTTTACTCTTAGGTGTTCATGTTAAAGATGATATTCCCGCAGAAGTCGCGATCGCGCAAGAAATTCTCGGCCAAAAAGTCAAGTTAAATTTGCGTGCTCATTTGGGTTCTCAAAAAGAGGGTTTAATTGATTGGGTAAACCGGGAAATTGAAACAGTTTCTCCTCAAACTCAATGGATATTATTAGCCCACGGCAGTCGTCGTGTCGGTGGAAATGCCACAGTGGAAGAAGTCGCCCAGGAAGTAGGCGCGATTTCGGCTTATTGGGCTGTTTCTCCCAGTTTAGAGCAACAAGTTCATCATTTAGTTCGTGATGGACATTATCGCATTGGCATTTTACCTTATTTTTTATTTTCAGGAGCTATTACTGACGCGATCGTTCAACAAGTTAAACAACTTAAAGAGCAGTATCACGCGGTGGAGTTTTATTTGACAAATCCCTTGGATGCTAATCACGAATTAATAAATTTAGTGTGGAATTTGATCGACTAAAATGATGATGGGTAAAAAAAGTAGTGCAGGCATCTTGCCTGCAAGCCTGCAAGCCTACGCATTCCGACCAAAGAAACCGGGTTTTTTACTTAATCTGCGGGATGAAACGAAGTATTTTCGTAAAACAATACCTTCGCCATTTGTAGGTTGGGTTGAGCGTAGCGAAACCCAACAACCATAAAAATCGTTTTTTAGGTTTGGCGAAGGTATTGTCAAAAAAAACCGGTTTCTGACTACGCGTGCTTGAGAGTTAAATTCAGCCATTTCTTTGTAGGTTGGGTTGAGCGTAGCGAAACCCAACAACCTACTTATCGTTTTTTAGGTTGGGCGAAGGTATTGTCAAAAAAAACCGGTTTCTGACTACGCGTGCTTAAGAATTAAATTCAGCCATTTCTTAGTAGGTTGGGTTGAGCGTAGTGCCAAACCCAAGAAATGAATGCGTTGGGTTTCGTCCCTCAACCCAACCTACTTATCGTTTTTTAGGTTGGGCGAAGGTATTGTCAAAAAAAAACGGTTTCTGACTACGCGTGCTTAAGAGTTAAATTCAGTATTAAATAGAGGATGGAGATAACATCGGATATGTCTATGGGTAAAGTGTATTTAGTAGGTGCAGGCCCCGGAGATCCGGGGTTAATGACGCTGAAGGGAAAAGCATTATTAGAATGCGCGGATGTCGTCATTTATGACGCGTTAGTGAGTCCCCAAATCCTCGCGATGATTAACCCTCAAGCCGAATTAATTGATGCCGGAAAACGCAAAGGCCGTCACTCATTATTACAGAATGAAACGAACGATTTATTAATTGAAAAGGCGAAGGATAATGCTATTGTCGTGCGTCTAAAGGGGGGAGATCCGTTTATTTTTGGACGGGGTGGGGAGGAGATGGAAGAATTAGTAAACGCGGGTATTCCAGTGGAAGTAATTCCGGGTATTACTTCAGGAATTGCTGCACCTGCTTACGCGGGGATTCCTTTAACTCATCGCGGATATAGTTCTTCAGTTACCTTTGTCACGGGACATGAAAGCGCGGGGAAATATCGTCCCGAAGTGAATTGGCACGCGATCGCGCTAGGTTCGGAAACTATCGTTGTGTATATGGGGATTCATAACCTTAATTATATTATACAACAATTAAGAGACGCGGGATTAAATGACGAAACTCCAGTAGCATTAGTGCGCTGGGGGACGCGCCCCGAACAAGAAGAATTAATCGGGAATTTATCGACAATTATCGAGAAAATTGCCGAAGTAGGATTTGAAGCACCCGCGATCGCGATTATCGGAAATGTTGTTAATCTTCATGGAATTTTATCACAATGCCGACCTCAATTTCCATAACTCAAGCAATACAATCAATTCTCGCCCCCGCGGTAATGATTTCATCGACATGGTTATTTGTGTTAAGTCTTAATACCAGACAAAGTGCTGTATTTACGCGGATTCGGGTTTTAAATGAGGAGAAAAGAAAATTACTCCATCTCTTTGAGCAAGATGGCAAACCTGAAATTATCGAGGAAAAACGATATCTAAATATTGATTATCAAATGAATATCTTAGTGAAGAGGATTTGGTATATTCGCAATGCCATTATCTCTCAGACAATAGCGGTAGTTTTCTTTGTGCTCACATCCTTCGCGATCGGTATAGATTCCTCCCTATCCCATAATTCTATCACCTATGGCATACCTTTATTATTATTTATTGTGGGAATGTTGTTAGTTTTAATGGGTTCTCTTTCTTTAGCATTTGATGAATGGCTCTCCTATTCTGTGATTTTAATTGAAGTCAGAGACAACTTAGCAAAGAAAAATTAATAACGTAGAGCAGGCATCTTGCCTGCTTTGGAGATCAAGGGTTTCCCGACAAACAAAAGACTCAAGTTATGTAATTTCCCTTCCTTAGAACCCATGACAAACAGATGTAAACGATGGTAGACAAATGGGATTAAATTTGTTTGAGAACGACTAAAGTAATATCATCATAGACTTTTTGCGTTCCGATATGTTGGCGAACATCATTAATAACAGCCTCTTTAATTTCATGGGTAGAACATTGATAAGAGAGTTTAACTATGTCAATAAGTCTCTCTAAACCATATTGCTCTTGATTAATATTAATAGCTTCCGTGATGCCATCAGTATAGAGTACCACTACATCCCCTGAATTTAATTGCACCTGCGTTGAGGAGACAAAATCAGAAATATCATCTATTAACGCGATCGGAAAACCTAAATCAACTGTATCTAAGAGTTCGACTGCACCATTAGCCCGCACAATAATAACATCTTCATGTTGACCACTTAACTGTAGTTTTCCCTGAGAATAATCCAACAAAGCCAGTGTCATACTTTTATCAGTATTCATCCTTTGGGCATTTTGATAAATAGTGCGATTTAGCACATTTAAAAACTCTTGAGGATCGGCAAAATTTCCCTCTAATAAAGTGCGGAC
>JBEDKD010000184.1:0-2940 GCA_041172365.1 Cyanobacteriota bacterium
ACTCCGTTTTATCAACTTCATAGTAAAAACCATCGTGGATTAAGATATCGTCAACCCATTTCCATCTCACTATCCGATGCGCGGTAGTTTTGAGCATATTCACTCTTACTTAAGGTTTACAATCCAAGTAAATGTGTGTACGTCTGCATATCCATTTCATTACAAAATGGCGTTGGCTTCTTACACAATCCTTTCCCCATATATCCTGATATATATTCAGAGGTTGCATCTTGATTGACTACTTTGAGTATCGACCACCCAAAGAAATATATAGGGATTACTTCGTTCCTAACAACAATTGATTGAGTCCTTAGCTGTGGTACTATCCACCGGGTTTATAGGTAGTGCTTAATGGTCAAATAAACAGTTGCCATTACCCTATCCTTTGCCTTTTGGCTCCAGCTTGTCAGCCTTTTAGCTGGTTTCTATTAACGATGGTTCAGACGTATCTTCAACGCCCTTGCGGGCTAATTTACGCATAGACTCTTACTGGATACACAACCGATTTAGGCTATCAGCCATGTATTCTTTTAACCCCGCTTTACGGATTGAGGATCAGTCGCTACCATAGGGGTTATGTTTTCACCACTGCACCTGTGGGGTAGGGCTTGGGTTCTAGGATACTGCCTCACCTACATTGTTGTTAAGTTGTTAAGGCTCGAAAGCCTTACTCTGCCTACGTCATGGGCTTTTGACCCTAACTTTCGCAGAAACGAATCGCACGTTTATTAATAGATAGAAGCCTCCATCTGTGCCAGGGGAATAAAGCACTCATCGGGTAAAAGGATCGGTTTAACGGAAAATACGATTTGACCTCTGAGATTGTTTCGGTTTATAATCACTCCCAAAGGTGGTTCCATTATTGCGGCATGAACCCTAAGATGATAACGATAAATAATTTGTGCGGCTTGGAGTATTTTCGGTTCTGGAAAAGATACAATTCCTAAAGATGCTTTTTGGTAAGTTTTTTGGCCTTTGTCAAGTTCAAAACCGCAATGGCTCGATGAAAGTGGGTTCATGGTAGTGGGTTGAAAATTGGTTTTGTTCTATTTTTCTTTGGTGGCACGAAGCCGCGGCGCGAGGGCAGGAGCCTATCACGTTTCTCTGAGATAAGACAGAAATAGGAATAGGCAGAGGTAACAATATCTGGCATTTACTAAAATATCATTTATGATAGACAGAAACTTTTGTTTAGTGGCATTATGCAGAACAATTACCCTAAAATCTTAGCACTAGATTTCGATGGTGTTATCTGTGACGGACTGATTGAATATTTTGAAACGGCTTGGCATACCTATTGTCAAATTTGGGAATCTTCTGATATCACCCCGCCGGAAAATTTAGCCCCAATTTTTTATCGTCTTCGCCCCGTCATTGAAACAGGTTGGGAAATGCCTGTTTTAATCAGGGCTTTACTTTTGGGGATTTCCGAAGATAATATTTTATTAGATTGGCATTCGATCGCGCAACGTCTTTTATTAGAAGAAGGCCGAAAAGCCACAGACATCGGGGGATCTCTCGATACTTTTCGCGATCGGTGGATTTCCAGTAATTTAGAAGAATGGTTATCACTTCATCGCTTTTATCCAGGGGTAATAGAACGATTAAATGATTTAATTAATCATAATTCTGTTAATCCTATCATTATTACAACCAAAGAGGGACGTTTTGTCAAGGAACTTTTACATCAAGGGGGTTTGGAAATGCCCCAAGAGCGCATTATTGGTAAGGAATACAAGAAACCGAAACATCAGGTTTTACGCGAATTATTCACAGATTGGGGTGCAGATTCTATCATCTGGTTTATTGAAGATCGTTTGAAAACTTTACTTTCGGTACAACAGCAACCGGATTTAGGCTCGGTTCGCTTATTCTTGGCCGATTGGGGTTATAATACTTTAGCCGAACGTGAATCAGTTTCTCAATATCCCCCGATTCAGTTATTATCTTTATCCCAGTTTTCCCAAGATTTTAACCTCTGGCCTTCAAATCTACTATAGTCAATCCCAAAAGCGCGATCGTGTGGTATCACCAAATATATCCCTAGGGGCGAAGCATTCCGGCAGATAAGCTATTGTTTACAAGCCGAGATTTACTACCGGAATGCTATGCCCTGCGCGCAGGCTGATGCCTGCGGCATCGCAACGCGAACGCCAACGCCCCTACAATATGTTTACAGATGAGGATGAAATGAAATGATGGAAATGACACATTATATGGAGCTTTTAGCTACCAATCAACCGTGGAATCTTTTAATATTTATGGCATTCCCTGTAATTTTTGCCGAAACAATCGCCATTTCTGAACTATACCTCCTGTTTACTCGCAATTTGACAGGGAAAGTCAGACAGATTAACAAATTTTCCGGTATTTTTGTCGGTTTTTACTTTCTCATCGTCTTTTTTTACCTATTCTTTAAAGTCGTTATCCCCCTGACAATTAATGGACAATGGCGCACCATTATTGATGTTATTGCTGTCGGCTCTTATTTGTTAGGAGTTATCCCTTTGTTTGGGATCGCGCTTTTGGAATTAGGATTAATTTACAAACATAAAGCCGAAGAAACAAAACTTAAACTTCATGCAACCTTTGTGGGGATATTTTTGATTGTTGCCCATATTGCTATGATATTTGGTATGCTTAGTCCCTCCCTTATTCAGGGCTCACATCCGATGCACCCTATGTAAAATTGAGAATGTTTTTTTGAAACACAAATGGTTCAAAAAAAACGCGTAAAAAAACGAGAAAAAAGGTTGACTCGTGGGGGGTCAGGATGTATAATTAGATAATGGGAGTGGTGAAAAAATTGGGATTAATGTCACCACTCCCATTATTTAAGATAATAATAGCGCAACCGACCGCGCAAGGCAAGGGGGTATCCTTCTTTTTGTGGCATTTTTTGGTAAAATTTTGTAAATAACAGACACTCAGAGTCGATCG
>JBEDKD010000185.1:0-5556 GCA_041172365.1 Cyanobacteriota bacterium
TATTAAAACAGTTAAAGGAACCCAACCAAAACCGCGTTAATGATTTAATTAAAAATCCCCTGCGGTTAGCCTTATTATGTCGGACTTGGAAACGGGGGCAAAAATTACCGGAAACCCAAGCGGGACTGTATAAAAGACTCGTTGAGAGTCATTATCAATTGAAGGATGAACAGCAAAAGTTTAAAATTCCTGAACCACTACAAGAAAATCTCAATCAACAGTTAGGAGAATTAGCCAAAGACGCGATAAACCGTGAACTATTTCGGTTTCGCTTAGAGGAAAAATTTGTTGAACAGTATTTAGGGAAACCGCAACAAGAAAATACTCTATTTGATTGGGCATTAAATTTAGGATGGTTAAATCGGGTGGGATTAGTATCCCTTGAGGAAAAGGATTCTGATCAAGCGGTTTATGCGTTTTTCCATCCCACGTTTCAGGAATATTTTGCGGCTTTAGCGATTCAGGATTGGGATTATTTTCTACCTCGAAATCATGTTAATTGTCCCGTTGAAGGGAAAGAGTATCGCATTTTTCAACCCCAATGGAAACAGGTGATTTTATTATGGTTGGGGCGTGATGATGTGGATGAAGGGGAGAAAGAGGAGTTTATTCAGAAGTTAGTTGATTTTGAAACGGGTTGCTATGGTGATTTTTATGGGTATCGTGCCTATTTTTTAGCGGCTGCGGGAATTAATGAGTTTAAAGAATGCAGTTTATCTGATGAAATTGTAGAAGCGATTATTAAATTTGGTTTTGGTTATTTTGATATTAAAGAGCAAACACGGGTAAAATTTATTGATCCGATTGCAGAAGGGGCAAAAACAGTATTACCTGAGACAATCAGAAAAAGCGCGATCAATAATTTAATTCAAGTATTAGAAACCACTGAGAATGAATATACTCGCGGGAGTGTTGCCGATACTTTACGGGAAATTGACCCAGGTAATCAGTTAGCAATACAGACATTAATTCAGGTTTTTCAAACCACTGACGATCTCTATACTAGCATAATTGTTGCCAAGAGTTTACGGAAAATTGACCGAGGTAATCAGTTAGCAATACAGGCGTTAAATCAGGTTTTACAAACCACTGAGGATGAAGATACTCGCAGCGATATTGCCTATTTATTAGGTGAAATCGACCCTGGTAATCAGTTAGCAATACAAACGTTAATTCGGGTGTTAGAAACTACTAATGATGAATATACTCGCATGGATGTTTGCCATAGATTAGCAACAATTCCCGTTGGTAATGATTTAGCGATTCTGGCGTTAATTCGGGTTTTACAAACCACTGAGGATGAATATACTCGCTGGATTGTTGCCTATAGTTTTAGTTCATGGACAATTGCCGTTGGGAATAATTTAGCAATTCGGGAGTTAATTCAGGTTTTAGAAAGGACTGAGAAGGAAAATACTCGCTGGAGTGTTGCCTATTGTTTAGGGAAAATTGACCTAGGTAATAAGTTTGCGATTCGGGGCTTAATTCATATTTTAGAAACGACTGATAATGAAGATACTCGCTGGCGGGTTGCCCAGCATTTTGCAGAAATTAACCCAGATAATGAGTTAGTAATTAGGGAGTTAATTCGGGTTGTGAAAATGAATGCGAATGAAAATACTCGGAGCCTTGCCGCCGATAGTTTAGAAAAAATAGACCCGGATAATGAGTTAGTAATTAGGGAGTTAATTCGAGTTTTAGAAATAACACAGGATGAAGATACTCGCAGCAGTATTTCCAATTTATTAGAAAGATTTTACCCGAATAACCAGTTAGTAATTAGGGAGTTGATTAGAGTTTTAGAAATAACTAATGATGAAGATACTTCCATCAGTATTTCTTATTTTTTATCAAAGATACTTGAACCTAATAATGAATTGATAATTCTGGATTTAATACAGATATTAAAAAGAACTAAAAATGAATATAATCGCAGAAATATTGCCGAATTATTAGGTCAAATTGCGGTTGGTAATGAGTTAGTAATTATGGCGTTAATGCAGGTTTTAAAAACGACTGAGGATCAGTATAATCGCAGCAGTATAGCCTACTATTTATGGAAAAGTGATCCCGGTAATAAGTTAGCGATTAGGGAGTTAATTCTGCTTTTAGAAACCACTAATGATAAACATACTCGTGGGTTTATTGACGATCATTTAGGGGAAATTATCAAAACGGGAAAAAAATATGAAGATGTGGTTTTTCCCCTCAAAAATAACCTAACTAATGAAGTTGACGAGAATAATTTTGATCTCTTTGAAAAATGCTTTAAACTCCTCTGGCAATGCGCCCAAAATCTAACCTATCCTCAATTCTATCAAGCATGGCATCACAACACCATCACCCCCCATCCTGAAATTATTGATAATACCCCCGTTGGCAATACCCCAACCGTGCGACAATTAGAACAACAATTCACCGATATTTGTAGCCAACTCCCTTACCCCCACCTCCATTGTATCGACGCGAGAAAACTGCAAAAACTCAACACTAAAAGCGAGTTTGTTCAAGCTTTTTGTAACCGTCTCTATCAAGAATTATTACCTAATGAGACTATCCCAGAAGTGCAGACTTTAACTAACTTAGAAACCAAAATTATCAACCTGAAAAAGCAATTACAAACCCCCCATCTGTTCATTTTGTTACGGGGAGACGCGACACCTAACCCAGAAGTTATTGAGTGTTGCGACTATCTCACCGACGTATTAAACCTCGCGTGGGTGACACCGGAATCCCTACCCGGATCATCATCCCAACGGTTTTTTCTGTCGTCTCAGGAAAATTTGTTAGACGCGGTTAAAAGTTGGGTTGAGGAAAATGTAGGGGCGGTGCCCCCGTGCCCGCCCTTGAGGTGAGAAACCGGGTTTCTTTTGGGGTTTTTCGGGGTTATTAAGAGGTTGAAAAAAACGATGGTAGGGGCGGGTTCACCCCAATCATTGACAAAGACAGATAAATGATAAAAACCCGCCCCCAACCTAGAGGTTATTGGTAGGGTGGGGGCGGGTTTATTGAGGTTATTTGTTGTTAGGAAAATTGGTGGGTGAACCCGCCCCTACAGGTTTTATGGAAATGTAGGTTTTTTTTGCGGGTTTATTGAGGTTATTTGTTGTTAGGAAAATTGGTGGGTGAACCGCCCCTAGGAAGTCCTTAAAATCAGACAATATAGGCAGAATTAATCGGTTTCGCACCCTTTGTCGCGACTAAAGATTGATAAATAAACGCGCATACCTCCCCACGCGTAATACTTTGATTCGGTGACAGAAGACTCCGATAGGGATAATTCACTACTATGTGATTTACTGTCGCAGCCGCGATCGCGCTCACTGCAAAAGTCGGAATTTGATTGACATCCCCATAAACATTTAAACTATCAGGAGTACCACCACTTAACCCTAACCCACTCACCAAGGCTAAAAGCGCCTCTAAACGAGTTAAAATTTGTTGAGGACGAAACTGCATCCCCGGATATCCCGAAAGAAAACCCGCCCGATTCGCTTTGAGAATCACGTCTCGTCCCCAAAAACTCAAGGGTACATCAACGAAATTTGTCGCGGCTCGTTTTGGTACCGCATTAAAGGCATTAGTGAGAAGAGCCGCGTATTGAACACGCGTTAAGGGACTATTGGGTTGAAACGTACCATCAGGAAAACCCGAAATCACATTCATCCCGACTAAAGCTTCAATAAAAGCCTGGGCCCAATGACCACTAATATCACTCAATCGGCCCCCACTACCACCCCCAGTTCGCATTTGTACAGCCATTTGAACCGCTTTATAGGCATTCACTTTGCCATAACCAAACCACTCACTATGGCCATTACTATCATAACTGCCTTGACGAGTCCCAAATTGGGGATCGGGATCGGGATCTACAATCTTATCCGCACTTTGTTGGATAATCGTTTTCACTTGTTGGGCACTGAGATCCGGGTTTGCCGATAACACTAAAGCCGCGACTCCCGCGACAACTGGTGTCGCACTCGATGTCCCCCCAAAATATCCCGTATAATCTCCCGTATCGTAACCATCCGCTCCTACGCGATCGTCCGTAAAGATTCCTAAACCGGGTAACATTCCCGTCACTTCCGGGGGGGTACTGACAAACCCCGTTTCTTGTAACCACATTCCGGGGGGGGCATTATTGCTAGGAGCACAGACAAAAATCCCGCTTCCCCAATTACTATAAGCTGCTTTTTTATTAAGAGAAGTGCAGGCGGCAACGGTGATAACATCAGGATGAACCGTAAAACCCCCTAACCATTTGGTTTGACCACTTAAAACGTTATTCGGCCAGCCTCGTTCGTTAATCGTACCATTGATGGGGCGATTGGCATTACCCGCGGCAAAGACAACAACGGCTCCTTTACCTTTTCTGCCTTGAGTCGCGGCTTTGGTAATGATGGCTCGTTGTCGTAGGGATAGGGGAAAATAAACCGCGGAGGGCCCCCAACTACAGGAAATGACGGAGGCTCCTTTATCGATCGCCCAATTAAAGACTGATTCAACGGAATCATCATCTAAATAACCGGTGGTACGAATGGGCATCAAAGCACAGCCCGGAGCGACTCCCACAATGCCTTTACCATTTTCTTCGGCAACGGCTACCCCCGCGCAGGCAGTACCATGATTATCGGAGTCTGCTCCGGGTAGGGGTGAAGTGTCATTATCTTTGAAATCCATAGGCGCGACGATTTTTCCTGCACCTTTAAAGTCTGGATGATTTAAGTCAACTGAATCGTCCGCGATCGCGAGTACAATCGAACGAGAACCCCTTGTAATATCCCACGCTTTTTCCGCAGAAATATGGGAATTAACAGAGACTTGATCACCGCCTTTATTATTGAGATACCATTGTTTGGGATATAAAGGATCGCGCGGAGTGTAATGGGTTTGACTTTGGATAATAATATTAGGTTCGGCAACAAAAACTTCGGGATATCTGGTAAGACGATTGGTGATTTTAACGGGGTTTTCCGTAGAATCGGTGGTGAGTTGATAGACGAAGGTGTTGGGAATCCCTTCCACGGCTTTTAATTGTTTTACTCCTACATGAGACGCGATCGTGTCTCTAGCTTCTTGAGAAACTTTAGGATCAAACTGAATCGTAATTTGATTACTTAAATAGAAGTAAGTCCCGACATTATTGGCTGGATGATAGACTCGACTGGCAAAGTCTATTTCATCAAGGGCGCGGGCTGTTGCCATAATGTCTTTGAGTTTTTCAGGATCATCGACACTAAATTCTTCTAAGTTACTACCAGGCACATGACGCAACCAAGTCGCGGGGATCTTTGATACCCAATTTTCCACGGGACCGGAATTTGCCGAGGGAGAAACGGTAAAACGATTTTCGACTCTAGTGAGGAGAATTTCTTCCCCTCCTCGTTGCAACATAATCGCGATACTGTCATCGGGAACGCCAATCCCTTGATATTCATCCAGAATCGCGGCAGATGGGAGCGATGATGTCATTGTTAATACACCTACATTAATTAAGGAATAAGGAAGAGGGAAGAAGGAAGAAGGAAGAGGGAAGAGGGGGAGGATGGGGAAGAG
>JBEDKD010000186.1:0-17905 GCA_041172365.1 Cyanobacteriota bacterium
GGATTAGGGACTGGGGACAACAAAAATTTCATCATCCCCAATCACCAATCACCAATCACCAATCACCAATCCCCAATCACCAATCACCAATCACCAATCACCAATTACCAATCACCTATCACCAATCCCTCATCCCCAATCCCTCATCCCCAATTTCCCATCCCCAATCACCAGTCCCCAGTCCCTAGTCCCCAATTACCACTGAGGATCGGAGCGGAGTAATTCTTCAATGGCTTCACTGGGTAAGGGTTTGGAAAAGAAATAACCTTGGCCATATTCACAACCGAGCGATCGCAATTTGGCCAACTGTTCAGAAGTTTCGACTCCTTCGGCGATGACATCCATGCCTAAAACATGAGCTAATGTGATAATGGTACGAACGATCGCGACATTTTCTCCTTCCCCGGCTAATTCCATGCGTCCGACAAAAGATTTATCTACCTTTAAAGTATCAGTGGGAAAACGACTGAGATAACTTAAAGAAGAATAGCCGGTTCCAAAATCATCAATGCCTAATTTAACTCCGAGACTTTTCATTTCCTTAAGAACCGCGATCGCGCTATCAACATCCTCCATCACAACACTTTCGGTAATTTCCAATTTTAAACCCTTTGCCGCAATGCCAGAAGAAGATAAAATATTTTTCAATTGCCCAATTAAATCCGGTTGGGAAAACTGTTTACCCGATAAATTAACATTCATAATTAAAGGGGAAAAATGGGGAAATTGTTTTTGCCACAGTTGTAACTGACGACAAGCTTCTTCTAATACCCATTGTCCCAAAGGAATAATCAAACCAGTATCTTCAGCAACGGGAATAAACTTAACAGGAGAAACCCAACCTCTTTGAGGATGATTCCAACGAGCTAAAGCTTCAAATCCAATGATTTTTCCAGTTTTTAATGAGATAAAAGGTTGATAATGTAAAACAAACTCTTGACGTTTGAGCGCGATTCGTAGATCGGTTTGCATTTGCAATAACTCCACCGCGGAAAAGTACATCGCGGTATTAAAAACTTGATAACGTCCTCTTCCCGATTGTTTAGCCCGATACATCGCGGTATGAGCATTTCGCAAGAGATATTCTGGTTGCTCATCGGCTAATTCACTCATCGCGATACCAATACTTACTGTCATAAAAAATTCTTGATTATTCAAAGAAAAAGGCTTTAATAAAGATTGGTGAATTTCTTGGGCTACCGCGATCGCGCTATTGGTTTCTTCTATATTTTCGACGAGAATGGCAAAATCATCTCCGCCAACACGAGCGAGATTACGAAAATCTCTAGTGGAGAGAGAATGCTTAAAACGCTGCACAATATCTAATAAAACATTATCACCAACAGTATGACCCAGACTATCATTAATCATCTGAAAGCGGTCTAAATCAATAAATAAAACCGCGAAGGGTTGACATTTTCCCGTTTTGGAACGTAATAAAGCTCGTTGTACTATACTGGTAAAAACGGCTCGGTTAGGTAAACCCGTAAGGGAATCGTGAGAGGCGTCATAGATTTGTTTTGAGGCTAAAACAAACCCCCCTGTTAATAAAAAGACTAACGCGGGGGCCGCAAAAGGAATCCAAATATTGATGCAAAACAGAGCATAAGTAATCAGAAATAAACTGATTAAAAAAAGACAAGTACCCAGTGCTAATTTGAGGGGATGACGTAACCGAAAAACCACGATCATTCCTAAGAATGACCATCCCAATAACCAGAAGAATTCTGCCCAATCTGGCCAAAAGTGAAAGAGCGATCGCCCCTGGGAAATAGCTCCCAGTAATTGACTCACCATTGCGGCATGAATTAACACTCCGGGTTCTTTACTCTTGGAGTTTTGAGCGATACCGTAGGGGGTAAAAAATACATCCCTACTACTAGGGGCTATAGTTCCAATTAAAACAATTTTCCCTCGAACTAGCAAAGGATCAAAATTTCCTTCTAAAACATTAGTGAGAGAAATTTGATGAAAGCTCTTACTCGGTTGACGATAATCGAGCAGAATTTGATAACCACCATTATCAATATTGACGTAGCCGCCATCGTTTTTTTCTAAGGGCAAAAAGATAGCTTTACCCCAAGTGATCTTTTTGATAGGGAACAACTTAATCTGCGGTTGTAATTTTTGATCCTTGAGATATTGAAATACCATTTGCCACGCGAAGGAATAAAAGATGGACCCGTCAGATTTCCACATTAAAATCAAATTACGACGCACGACTCCATCGGAATCTAAGACTAAATTATTAAACCCTATTCGTTTGGTGGGTATATTAATGGGTGGGGGAACTCCGACATCATCGGAAATACCAATATTAGTAATCGCGATAATATTATCTAATTTTAATTGTGCCTTAAGTTCATCAGAACCCGGTGGCTGGGGTAAGTCTCGATATAGATCGACCCCAATTACTTTGGCTTGCTCTTGTTGTAATCGTTTTATGGCTTCTGCGAGGGCGCCATCGGAAATAGGTGCTTGTTTTTGTCGTCGCTGATCACTTTCGTCAATCGTAACCAGTAGTACCCGTGGATCAGGTTCCTGATTATTTCGCAGACGGACGAATTGATCATAACTTGTTAATTCTAAACCTTGTAGCCATCCTAAAGATTGTACCACGAGCAAAAAGAGAGTCGTTATCAAACTGGTAAGTAGGGAAGGAGCTAAGGAGCCTTGTTTGATGTGAGACTTAAGACGCGCTTGGTGAGTAAACAACAACAATAAACGAAATAGGTAATACAATTTCGTCGTCACGGAGGCAAGATGAGGGAGGACTTGGGGCATGGAGAATTGATCAAAGGACTGATTCCATAGGTCATAGAATAACTCATTCTCAATTAACAAAAACCGATAAGTTCTACTCGGAATTAGGCTTTAAGGGGGTTTGTGCTGAAAATTGGGTATTTTTGGCGAGCCGTCTCAAACAAAAAAACCCAGTTTCTTTTATTGATTAGGGAGAGGGCGACATTTTCCACCTAAGCCTTCGACGATCGCGCAAGTATTTATCATCAGCATACCTGTATAAGTATCTGCACCAGTCCCAGGCTCCCCTAAACCATCACTATAAAGAGGTTTATCTGAAATTTTCACCTTTGCTTCTCGTGCCACGGCTTCTAATAATTTAGGGTTAACCGTGGTTTCGGCAAAAATAGTCGGGACTCCCGTGGCTTGAATTTGGCTGGTAAGCTCCGCGATACGTTGAGCCGTGGGTTGTTCCTCTGTTGTCACCCCTTCTAAGGCTCCAAGCATTTCTAAACCATAGGCATTGGTGTAATAACTTAAGGCTTCATGGGTGGTAACTAATTTGCGTTTCTCTGGGGAAATGGTAGAAATTTGCACCTTGATCCAACTATCTATTTTTTGCAGTTGCCCAGTCAATTGTTTGGCATTTCCCTGATAATAACCCTTTTGACTGGGTGTCAGTTTGACTAACTCATCGGTGATAACTTCCACGATACGAATACCATTTTGGGCATTATGCCACACATGGGGGTCAGGAATAGATTCCCCAATGGGATGTTTTTCCGTTTCCCCATGCTCCCTTTCATGGTCCTTTCCCATCAAGGGTTGAGGTACTGCTTTCTCATGGATTGCTACTTTGGAGGCGGCATTATTGGTAGAGTTAATTAACTTTAATAATGTCGCTTCATGGTCATAACCGCCATAAAGGATCAGTTGAGCACTATCAATGGCCTTGCGATCTTGCGGTTGGGGTTGATAGGTATGGGGATCTTGTCCGGCTTTGACTAAACAAGTCAAGTTAAGGGTATTTTGGGCAATTTTTTCGGTTAAGTCACATAATACTCCCGTTGTCGCGACCACTTTTGGCAAGTTGGGGGAGGGCGTCATGGGGGTTTCTGGGTTTTTTTCAGGACTTGAGACACACCCAAATAGACTTAGGGTAACGGTGATAAGTAACGCCCTGGGCCCAATGCTAAATTTTTCTGGTAATTTATGTAACATTTTCTCCAATAGGAATGATAATCATTATTAGTGGTCATTCTGATCATATCCTACGTTATTATAAGAATAAGAATCATTCTCATTAGGTCAGGTTATGTTACGAGTAGAAGACATCGCGGTAACATATCGGGGGGTATTAGCCCTTAACGGTGTGAGTTTTGAGGTGGAACCCGGACAATTAGTGGGGGTATTGGGTCCTAATGGCGCGGGTAAGAGTACCCTATTGAAGGGGATGTTAGGGCTGATTCCTCTGCGTCGTGGGAAGGTTTCATATCACGGAGAACCTTTAAAACAGCAGTTATCACGCGTAGCTTATATTCCACAGCGATCGCAAATTGATTGGGATTATCCGATCGTGGTTAAGAATGTGGTAATGATGGCGAGAACAGTAAAAACCGGTTGGTTTCGATCGCCTTCTCGTCAGTCTCAGGAGTTAGTAGACGCGGCATTAAAACGAGTAGGAATGTGGGAATATCGGACTCGTCAAATAGGGGAATTATCGGGGGGACAACAACAAAGAGTCTTTTTAGCCCGGGCGATCGCGCAAGAGGCGGATTTATTTTTCTTTGATGAACCCTTTAATGGTATTGATAAGGCAACAGAAGAGGTAATTTTTGATGTTTTTGCGGAATTAAAAGCGATGAATAAAACGTTAATTGTCATTAGTCATGATTTAGGAGAAACCTTGACGAGATATGATAATTTTTTGTTATTAAATCGACAAATAATTGCCACGGGAAAACGTCGAGATGTCTTAACACCAATCAATATTAAAAAAGCCTATGGTTATGATTTAACTTTAGTTTCTGCTTAAAATTCATACTATTTTCTTGGCAATAAATGTAGATAAAGACAGAGAATAATGGTGATTGAGAGGATGTTGGGGGTTTGAATAGAGTCCGTTAGGAATGAAAACTCAATAAAGTAGTGCAGGCATCATGTCAGCTTGGCCAGGGTCCCCAGATCAACCAAATAGTCAAGTTATTTAATTTCCATTACTTCTTTGGTTTTTCCCGTAGAATATGTGCATATTGGCTGGGTAATGCACCAGATTAGTTGTTCATAGCTTAAGCCGAAAAACATTGAGTTAGAGTATAGATTTCTGTATGATCGGGCTTATTAGTCACATGATGTTTTTGAAGCTAAAAGCCTTAGCACCAAAGAGATTAAACATACCTCATTTACCTGAGAAAGGCTATACTCAAGCGGACTGATCTTTTTTGAGGGTGATTTGTTTGATATGCGTGTGATCACGCGGTACATGATACGGGTATTGCCGGTTGATGAGTTTTAGAATTAATGAAAAAATCCGTGCAATAACAGACTTTGATCACTGTTGACGATTAAGAGTGGGAGCATCCCATTTGGGTAAATAGGTAGAGGGTTGGCGTAGCCTGTGCGTAGGAAAAACCTCTCGCGGCCGAGGGTTTTAATAGAGAGGGAGACGCGACGATCCCACGACAGTTTTTTTGCTTCTTTGAGATGCACCCCTTAAGGGTTGCCTGTTCCCGGCGGTATATTGGGGAGACTTCTCTTATAGCAGAGGGTAACTCAGGCAAAATGTTCGCAATTATGCTAAAAATTGACAAATCAGAGGCGAAAAGGGGAATTGTTATTCGCTTTGATCGCGTGCCCGGAAGGTTTTAACATAAAGATGGAAACCTTTTTCACTCAAGAGATAACAGGGGGTTTTGCTTCAGTGATTTGTGATGACGCGATCATCGAGTTGCACCTTGGTGAAAACGTCAAGTTGAATGAAGGGTTGCTCAGAGATAATCAACTCTTAGGCAAAGTTAGGTAAAAGTAACAAAAGCTATCTGTTGAGTGGAAAAGGTGATGGGAAGCATCGGGTGTTTGTAGGTGGGGGGAGCCTCAGTAAAGGCTATAGCATTCGGACAAAGAATCTATAGACATCTGCATAAAGGGAGCATCTCAAAGAAGCAAAAAAACTGTACTGTAGTAGGTTGGCGTAGCCTGTGCGGAGCATCAGACGTCTCGCTCCGGGCTCCATCGGGCTAGGGAGCTCTCCGCTCCCACTGCCAATTTACGTTTAGGAGATGCTCCCTGCATAAACGACTGTAGGGTAGGCATCATAGCTGCCCTTGATCCGATTTTTAGGAGATGTCTAATGACTCCAAAGCGATAATTAATCATCAGAATGGAGAACCCTTATTCATGGTATTTGGTAAACCCGAAAGCAGCCAAAGTTATTGGGGTTGACAAAGCTCAACATTGAAGGGGAACTACCGGAAATGTGGGAAAGGTTAAGGACTAAAACGCTGACTGAGTATGAATTACAGTAGATTAGGAGATGAGGAAACCTCCGCGAAGATAGAGTGACAGAAGAAGAGATGGGATCAATGTGATCTTGGTTTTGCTACTGTACGAATAGTGAAAAAAACAGGTTTCAATATATGGTATCATCAACTGAAAATAATGGCAAAATTGCCGCTCTATTGTCTCAATTGGGCAAACAAACCGTAAATGAGCAAGATATCACTCCATCCCTGGCATTTTTATCTGCACTGGTGATGGTAGCAATGGGGGCAATGTTGGCCGATGGCAAGATTGCCCAGACGGAGGAGAAATTGCTCGAACAGACGATTCGGGCAATGCTACCCCCTGATCGCGGGGAACGTCGGGTGATTCAGCCGATGATGGAGAGACTGTCGGAATCATCCATTTATCCACCTCTAAGTCAATGGATTTTTCTGCTAGAATATCTCCCCAAACCACAGCAGACTTTCATACTTAATTTCGCATACGAAATGATGGGGGTTGATGGTAATATCGATGTCGCAGAGCGAAAATATTTGCAATTGATTGTAGAAACGCTGAATATCGATCCGCGTCATGCAGCCATCATGGAAGCCAAAGTAACGGGGGAGCCTATTTCCGATTCCCAAGCCTGGAAGGAATTGCAACAGTTGCTACATCAGGATCAGTTTGAAGCATTGGGTATGCGATTTTTGAGTTTAGATGCGCTCAGTCTCTTATCGGAACTGACGGCAACCCATCTGAGTCAAGTGACAACTCAGCCTATATTCGTCTTACTAGCCGTGACGATACTGCTATCGGTGGGAGTTATGGGTGCAGATCGTGAACTGGAACCCGATGAAGAGCATCTGTTGGGCAAAAATCTGCAAAAACTGCTTCCACCCGGTAGCGATAATCGGAAAGCGATCGAAGCATTAGTAACTCAGGTAACATCTGATATCAGCAAATGTGAGCCATCTAAGTGGTCGGTTTTAGTACCATCATTATGGGAATCGGAAAAACTCCTGGCTCTGTGTTTTGCCTACGAGATGTCTGTTGCAGACGGGGAATTAGAACCAGAGGAGAAGGACTATCTACTGAAAGCCGCGGAAGTTATGAAAATAGATCCTTGCTACTCAACTGTTTTGGAAGCCAATTTTGGGGGGGAGAGCAACGAAGATGAGAAAACTTGGCAAGATTTGCAAGAAAAACTCCGTCCCACTCAGTTTCAGCATCTCGATTGGACAATTCAGGAAGCCGCAAACCGAATGTTGGATGAGTTGGAATTGTTGAGTTTGTAAAGTTTGGCAAAAAAGAAGGGCGATCGCTTTAGGAGTATGTATATTAGAGGCATCTATCCAAAGTACAGATAAGTGTATCTATGATCATAGATGCTTCTCAATAGACCTAGAGCGAAAGTCCTTGAAACCATAATTATCAGAAAAGATCATAATGAGCGTTTCAGGTAGTTTCGCAATAAGTCTAATAGCAACGTTACTGGGAAGCCGCATCAAGATAACGCGACGATTAGGGCGAAACAGTTGTGTGAAGCCTGAAACTATTACCACTTACTCTCCAATAGGATCTGGAAAAAATGATCGATATGTTAAAGACTGGCACATCGGAAGGCTTGGTTAAAGGTAATAATCCCCTCACCTTGAATCAAATTAATACTGTCTTGCTGGTATCAAAGGGAGCGATGGCTGTGTTTGCTGTCCTCACCTTAGATGGTGTAGATATCGGAGAGCGTCGTTATTTGTTTGATGTCAATGATGGGGATGCCTTGTTCGGCATTTCCATATCTTTGGAAGGGCAATCCCACAAGTTAATTGCTGTTGCCTATGAGGAAACTCATTTTATCGCAGTTCCTTTAGAGCAATGGCTCAAGCAAATGAATACCAACGATAGTACGGCATCTATACCCCCGCTGATGCTGCATTGGTGTCATCGCTTGGTGGCAGTTTTTCGCGAAGTCGATATCTCCTTAGATAGCATTGAGACTTATCAGCTCGATAGGCCTGACTCAGTAATTGATTGTCTGTCTCAATTCCATGCTGACTTTTTACGCGCTCTACACGAATTCAATCTCCAAGAGGACAAACTACGAACACAGCAGTTTCGCGATCGTCGAAAACTCAACAAACAGGCGAGCGAACAAGCTCTGAGCAATCTTACCTCGATTTTTCAGCGCAAACAGGTGAAATTTGAGCAACAAGGAACGGCTTTGTTAATGGCAGCAGGGGCAGTAGGACGTGCTTTGGGAATTGAAATTAATCCTCCGGCACGTTCAGAAGACCCCAAGCGTGTGATAGATCCCTTGGATGCCATAGCGCGAGCTTCTCGCATTCGCACCAGACGAGTGATTTTGTCTGATAAGTGGTGGCACTCGGACTGTGGACCGCTATTAGCATATATGGCAGACGACGATCACCCGGTGGCTTTGTTGCCGAAGGGAATGAATAAGTATGAAATCTTTGATCCGCAAAGGAATCGACACATCGGGATAAATAAGGGAACCGCTCAACTAATTTCCCCGGTTGCTTATATGTTGTATCGCCCGTTCCCAGGACGGGTACTCCAAACTCTCGATATCCTCAAGTTTGCCATTCGCGGACAAACGTTCAATATCATTTCGATTATTGTGCTGGGTATTGCCTCATCATTGTTGGGGATGGTCATTCCCCAAGCAATGGGTATTTTAATTGATCAAGCCATTCCCGATGCCAATCGGGTAATGATCTTACAAATCGCTCTCGGCTTGTTAGTTGTTACTTTTGGTACCAGTGTTTTTGAGTTCGCCCAGAGTGTTGCGAGTTCACGCTTAGAAACATTTGCGAACGTCCAAATTCAAGCCGCTACTTGGGATCGACTGCTGAAGTTACGGGTGTCTTTCTATCGCAAGTATTCTACAGGTGATCTACAATCCCGCGTTTCTGCGATTAGCCGAATTCACCATATGCTTAGTGCTACCGTGATGCGGACAATATTTGACAGTTTCTTTTCGCTGATGAATTTGGGATTGCTGTTTTACTACAGTTCTCAGTTAGCTTTACTCGCGTTGGCGATCGCGGCTATTAACATTTTAGTTACCAATATTTCGGGTTTTCTGTCTCAAAAACAAATGCAGCCTTTGGAAGAATTGAGTGGAGAGGTTTTTGGAATCACCGTGCAACTCATTAACGGGGTGTCGAAATTGCACGTTTCCGGGGCAGAAAATAGAGCATTCGCCTATTGGTCAAAAACCTTTAGCCAGGGACTAAAATTAATGATGATCACCGAGGGCATCGCCAATCTAGTCCAACTCTTTAATACTGTTCTGCCCACTATTAGTTCGATGTTAATTTTTGCTACGGCTGTTAGCCTTATTGCCCAAGCAGAAGCACAAGGTAATGCCGGACTTTCCATCGGCACTTTCTTGGCGTTTAATTCGGCTTTTGGGACTTTTATTCATGGTGCAACTAGCCTGAGCAATACCATCATCGAACTTCTGGAAGTAACCGTACTGTGGAAACGCGCTAAACCGATCATGGAAGAAATGCCGGAAGTGGACGAACGAAAAAGCGACCCTGGTCGATTGGTTGGGGGTGTTAAACTCGATCATGTCAGCTTTCGCTATCGCGAAGATGGTCCGCTGAACCTGAATCAAGTTACTATTGAAGCGAAGCCTGGGGAATTTATTGCTCTGGTGGGGCCATCCGGTAGCGGTAAATCTACTACTGTACGTTTGTTGTTGGGTTTTGAGGAACCCGAAGAAGGCAGAATTGATTACGATGGTCAAGATTTGTCTGGATTAGATATTTATGCGGTGCGGCGACAATTGGGTGTTGTCTTGCAGAATGGTCGGATTAATAGTGGCTCTATTTATGAGAATATTTCTAGTGGTGCATTAGTGACAATGCATGAAATTTGGGAGGCTGCCAGAATGGCTGGTTTTGCCGAAGATGTGGAACAAATGCCGATGGGAATGCACACGGTAGTTTCTGAAGGTGGTACTAACCTTTCTGGAGGACAACGCCAGCGTTTGTTAATTGCTCGTTCCTTGGTTTTCAAACCGAGAATTTTGATTTTTGATGAAGCAACGAGCGCGTTAGATAACCGCACCCAAGCAACTGTTAGTGAAAGTTTGGAACAGTTAAAGGTAACGCGGATTGTTATTGCTCACCGTTTGAGTACAATTCGCAATGCTGATCGCATTTATGTGATGGTGGCTGGAGAAGTGGTTCAGCAAGGAAGTTATGATGAATTGATGGCGCAGGAGGGAATGTTTGCTGATTTAATGTCTCGGCAAGTCGTGTGATTGTCTGGGTTTCTCCGTTTTCGACTGAATTTTGTCCTTTGGGGGAAAGTTCAGTCGAAAATTTTTCTATCCATACTTAATCAAAAGACATCTCCTAAAAAATCAGATCAATGCCATGCAGGATGCCTACTCTACAGTAGTTTTTGAAGAGGTCTCAAGTAAATTGCTAAGTTAAAAACACTCTAAAATGCTTTGCGAACCCTAAATAAACTGAAAATTCAGTGGCTTTAGATGTTTTAGATATAGCAACCTCGATGGTGGTTGATGTTATTAATCCCCTCAACTATTGATTTGATTTCTTGTTGCGTGTCGCGTGCCCCAGGCATGGTGGTATACTGTGGTATTGAGCTAAGGAATGGAAATTAAATAAGTTGAGCATTTTTTTTGTCTGGCTGCCTTTGATCTCCCCAGGTGGCTGGAAGCCTGCACTACGTTATTAAATTTTCATTCCTCAAAGTTAAAACGCCCGGTTCGAGGGGTTTATTTGCTATTATCAACTTGCCTGTTTCTGACTGCGCTCTAAATACATGACTGCGATTGGCACCTAGACAAAAATTGCTACTGTAGCCACCAGCCATTCTACAACAGAAGGTGGGGCTGACGGCATTATTCTAAATATAATATAACTGAATATCCCACTTATTATACCTTGTCCGATTTCTACAGTCAAAAATATAGTCATTTCAACGTATATTGAGAAATTTAAAAAACAGTCACAGTAAGAAGAAGCTAGATTTAACGAGTCTCATTTTTATTGGGAATGACTATACACCACTAAGACACTAAGACACTAAGGAAGAGGGAATTCAGAGGAAGTAATACACCACTAAGACTCTAAGACACTAAGGAAGAGGGAATTCAGAGGCAGGAATTCAGAGGAAGTAATATAATCATTTAAACGAAGATTGAGAAATTAAAAAAAACAGTCACAGCAAG
Source organism: Cyanobacteriota bacterium (assembly GCA_041172365.1). Classification (GTDB taxonomy): domain Bacteria; phylum Cyanobacteriota; class Cyanobacteriia; order Cyanobacteriales; family Microcoleaceae; genus JBEDKD01. Next base: position 11,453 of record JBEDKD010000186.1, read on the forward strand.
AATTTGCTAGATTTAATAAGTCTCATTTTTATTGGGAATGACTATAAAACTACCAAAGGAAAATTTTTGATTATGACTAGATTCCAGCTTTTTTTTAATGCTTTAATTACACCGAGTTTTTCTACCACCAAAACCGAACCCACAAACTGACTGTAGAAAAAGAACAAAATTCCGGGTATAAGTAGTAATTCCAGACCAATTATAGTACCAATCAAATTATTCCCGCCATTAAAACCAGTGGTAAAACTTTAATCCTCTCTCGATACGCGACTAAATCAGAGTTACGTTTTGCCTGACTACGATTAATCAAACAAGCTACTGCTGCTTTACCGGGTGGGGTCAAAATGCTAATTACAAAAAGTCCTAAAAGAGATTTACCCGGAGATGAATAAGCTCCCCAAATCTCAAGATTTTGACTTTCACAAACTCTTTTCCGAAGGACACTATACCCTCACTAATAAAAGTAATCGTTAGCAAGAAAAACCAATATTTGGGGAACACTAAAAGTTACTTTTGAAAAACCATCGTTAGTTCTGACATAGGAAGTATAATAAAAGAATCAGCTAATTTATTATAGTGACACTTTCGGTCTAGTCAATGTAAAATTAGATAATTTTTTCGTGTGTTCAAAAAAAGCGATCGCGCTAACCGTGGAAAAAACCAGGCATACCTAGGGAAGGTGATCAGGAGAAGTAATGGCAGGGGTTTGGGATGGCTTCGCGATCGCTCTTGTTATTATTTACTAATAATGAGTATGTAGGGCTACCCAAAAAAGAACATGATCGCGGCCCCCAATCACGGATTAAGACGCGAAGATTAGAGGTTTTGTGGGGGGCGGATTTTGCCCTATCTTTGGTTTATTGATGATAATTTTCCTAAACTCGCGGTGTGCGGATCGAAATCAGGCTCACAGGACATGATATAATTTATCCATGAAATCCGTGGCTAATTTTCTTATTCCTTCTGCCCTCTTTCTTCTGCCTTAAAATCATGTTAGATATTTTGATACAGCCGTTAAATTTTGAATTTATGAGAAACGCGATCGTTCTGGGAATTTTCTTAGGAATTTTATGCGCGATCGTGGGAGCCTATTTAATTGTACAACAAATGGGCATGATTGTTGATATGATTGCACATTCGGTATTGGCAGGGCTTCCCATCGCCTTTTTTTTTGGTTTTAATATATCTATCGGGGCCTTTATATCCGGCGTTATTAGTGCTATTATTATGGTTTGGATTGAAAGAAAATCACGGCTAAAAGTAGATGCTATTATGGCATTAATTTTATCTACTTTCTTGGCTTTAAGTATTACCTTAATTTCTCTATTAAAAACGACAAAATTAGACCTTGAGGGATTTTTATTTGGTAACATTTTATCGGTAACATTAAACGATGTCTGGCAAACGTTTACCCTTTGTTTAATCATCACAATTGTTGTGAATTTCTTTTATAAAGAGTTACTATTTTATACTTTCGATCCTCTAGGGGCTCAAGCGAGTGGTTTACCTGTAAACGCGATTTATATTGGCATGATTTCAGTAATAACGATGACAATTGTCGCGAGTTTACAAACCGTGGGAGCCTTATTAGTATTAGCCCTTTTAATTGGCCCAGGAATAACGGCCTATTTATTGGTGAAACAATTACATGAAATGATGATTTTAGGGGCAATATTAGGATGTTTTGCTAGTGTTACGGGCATTTATCTTAGTTATTACTTAAATATTCCATCGGGAGCCGCGATCGTCTTAGTTGTATTTAGCCTGTTTTTCCTCACTTTTTTATTAAGTCCAACTCAAGGAATTTTGACTCAACCGAGAGATGATAATCGGTAATTGATGGGGAATGGTAATGGTAAAATATATAAAATTTTCATACTTCTGAAGTACAGATTTTTCTCGTTTTTCTTAACTCTTAACAGGGAATAAATTAGACTTAATCTTTAGTCGAAACACGATCTTAAGGATATACGGAAATAAAATAAACCACAAAGACACAAAGACACAAAGCGAAAAATTTCTTTTGAGAGACTCTATATTTTCTTTCCTTAGTGCCTTAGTGCCTTAGTGGTAAAACTACGACTCATCTCAGAGTATGATATAGGGAAATAAAATAAACCACAAAGACACAAAGACACAAAGGGCTCAATTTCTTTTGGGAGACGCTCTATTTTCTTTCCTTAGTGGCTTAGTGGTAAAACTACGGCTCACATGATATAGAATTCTCATACTCGTGAGGTTAGAGTTTTCTCGTTTTTCTGAACTCTTAATAGGGAATTCTTAATAGGGACTAAATTTAGCTCTCATCTTTCTGAGAAACGTGATAGTTTTTTTCTACATTTTTTCGCAAAAAAATCATGAATAACTTAGAAAAGTATAAGTTTTACTATAATTTTAGAGGAAATCATGAAAATAAACCTCTTTTATTTTTGCATGGATTTCTCGGAAATAGTCAAGATTTTAATGAAGTTATCGACTTATTATCAGAGGAATTTTATTGTCTCACGGTTGATTTACCCGGGCATGGTAAAACCCGTGTTTTCGGTGATGAAGACTGTTATACAATGTCCGCAACAGCATCCGCGTTAATGGAGTTATTAGATTCTTTAAAAATACCCAAATGTGGATTAATTGGCTATTCAATGGGTGGGAGATTAGCTTTATATCTGGTGTTAAATTTTCCTTCTCGTTTTTCTGAGGTGGTACTTGAGTCGACATCTCCTGGTTTGAAAACAGAAGAAGCACGTTTAACTCGTCTACAATTAGATTTAAACTTAGCTCAACAATTAGAATTAATGGATTTTCAACATTTTTTAATTAAATGGTATCAACAACCTATTTTTCAGTCTTTACAAAAGCATAAAGATTTAGATAAGTTAATAGAGAAACGTCGAGAAAATAATCCTGTAGAATTAGCTAAGTCTCTCCGTAATATGGGAACAGGAAAACAACCGTCTTTATGGACTCAATTATCTAAAAATAAAATACCTCTCCTCTTATTAGTGGGAGAAGTCGATCATAAATTTAGGAGTATTAATGAAGAGATGATGAGTTTATCTGATATAACTCTGTTAAAGATTATACCAAACTGCGGTCATAATATCCATTGGGAAAATATGCTAGAATATGTGAAAAGTATCATACAATTTTGTCGAAATCCGCCAGGGACTTAAGTCCCTGTCTCATAGCTAAAGTCCTCTGAAGAGGACTAAAAAAGTTGTTTAATATCAGGGAAATGCCGGGGATTTTTAATTTTTTTAAGACAATTATTTGCCTTTAGTATAGTGGATATAGCGCGTAATAATGAATTATGAAATCTTGTAGGGGCAATCCCCCTGTGGTTGCCCCTATTGATGAGGGGTGCTCTGGCACTACCCCTACAAATCTTTATGAATGATTTAGAATTGCTATATCTAGGTTTATTCGCGATGAAAAATTCATCCATTAGAAAAATCCGCTTTCCGGTAGGTTTTTCCCCATAATGGATGAGCATTCTGAGGATAATTGATCAAAAAAGCTTGATTTTGCTATCCTATAATTTTACCTTACTTAGAAGAGATAAAAATGTTATATAAATTTGATTTTCGTCCCTATCAACGTCCCTTTAACCAACCGTTACAAACCAGTCATGGAGTTTGGCCTATTCGTGAGGGTATTATGATCCGTTTGAGTGATGAAATGGGGAATTTTAGCTTGGGTGAAATTGCTCCTATTTCTTGGTTTGGCTCGGAAAGTTTGGCGGATGCTTTAGTCTTTTGTCAGCAGTTATCGGGTTTTATTACAGAGGAAATTATTTTCTCTATTCCTAATGAATTACCGGCTTGTCAATTTGCTTTTGAGTCAGCTTTGGCAAGTTTTTCCCCCCTTTTAGTAAGGGAGGGGAATAATTTAGGAGTTAGAGACTGTCATCTCTATTGTGGTTTATTGCCCGCGGGGGAAATGGCATTAAAAACATGGGAAACTCTTTGGAATGAGGGTTATCGCACTTTTAAATGGAAGATTACCAGTAATTTAGAGTCGGAATTAAATATTTTTGTGCAGTTGATTGATGTTATACGTGAAAAGAATGAATCCTTTTTGTTAAGACTTGACGCGAATGGCGGTTTAAGTTATAGAGAAGCTTGTCAATGGTTGGAGGTTTGCGATCGCGTTTCTCCGTTGATTGAATTTCTCGAACAACCTTTACCAGTAAGTCAATTTGAAGAGATGCAAAAATTACACGATCGCGGTACTACCCCCATCGCGTTAGATGAATCTGTCGCGACTTTAACTCAAATAAAAGACTGTTATGAAAGGGGATGGCGCGGAATATTTGTCATTAAACCCTCCTTAATGGGTTCACCTTCTCAATTGCGAGAATTTTGTTATAATAACCCCATTGATGCCGTCTTTTCCTCTGTCTTTGAAACTGACATAGGGCGACAAGCCGCATTAAAATTAGTCGCCGATATAGCCCCATACACAAGACGCGATCGTGCCTTGGGTTTTGGCGTTAATCACTGGTTTAATGATAAGGAAATTCTGTTATTAGAAAATCTATGGAAAACAAAGTAGAGCAGGCTTCTAGCCTGCTAAATATTCCCCAGAATAGTCTGCTAAAAATCACCCAGAGTAGCCTGCTAAAGTTTTCCCTGATCGGATATAATAATCAATTATTATACAATCTCTTTTTACAACGATGGCAAGAATTAACTCAATTACAAACCGAGGAGAAAAAACTTAAAATCTTTCTCGCAGAGAGAGAAACAGTGCCATTTTTAGCCGGGTTTCTCGCGGCTTTTGCAGCTAATTGTGAGATTTTTTTATGTAATCCCAACTGGGGACAAGAAGAATGGAAACAAGTCTTTAATTTAGTTAAACCTGATATCATTTTTACTGAAGATAAACAATTAAATACACGACATAACTCAGACAACCAAACCGAAAACAATTACAATTACCGATTCCCCATTACCGATTCCCCCATGATGATGATACCCACAGGCGGTACATCAGGAAAAATTCGTTTTGCCATGCACACAGAGGAAACCTTAATGGCATCAATTGAAGGATTTAAACAATATTTTCAAGTGGAGCAAATTAACTCATTTTGTCTCTTACCCCTCTATCATGTCAGTGGTTTAATGCAATTTTTACGCAGTTTTACCACTCAAGGAAAATTAGTAATTACACCCTGGAAAAACCTAGAAATAGATGATTTTTCTCAGATTAAACTCTCCGAGTTTTTCATTTCATTAGTACCCACACAATTACAAAGACTTCTTCATAATAGAGAGATGACATCATGGTTATCTCAATTTCAAACGGTACTTTTAGGGGGGGCTCCTCCTTGGCAACAATTATTAGAAACCGCGCGAGAGCATAAAATTAGATTAGCACCTACCTATGGAATGACAGAAACCGCGTCCCAAATTGCTACCCTTAAACCCGATGATTTTCTGGGGGGTTATGATAATGCGGGTCAAATTTTACCCCACGCGAATATTATTATTTGTAATGAAAATGGGGAAAACCTAGGTGATAATCAGAGAGGAATAATTACTATTAAAAGTCAATCATTGGCATTAGGATATTATCCTCAATTATGGGAAAATAGAGATCAATTTAAAACCGATGATTTAGGTTTTATTGATAGTAAAGGTTATTTACATATCCTCGGTAGAAATAGTGATAAAATTATTACAGGGGGAGAAAATGTTTTTCCCGCCGAAGTTGAAGCCGCGATCAAATCAACGGGTTTAGTCGCGGATATCTGTATTATCGGATTACCTGATCAAGAGTGGGGACAGGTGATAACCGCGGTTTATGTGCCGATTAATCCAGAAGTCACATTAGAAGCATTACAAGGCGCGATCGCGTCTCAATTAAGCAAATATAAACAGCCCCGAAAATGGCTTAAAATAAGCGAAATCCCCCGCAATGCCCAAGGAAAAGTCAATCGAGAAACCTTACATAAATTAGTGGAAGAAGAAAGAAGAAGTAATAAACCACTAAGACACTAAGGCACTAAGAAAAAAGCTATCAAATGAATGGGGGGGAAATTAATAAAGTCCTCTCCTATCCTTCCACTCATTCCGGCTTCAGTATCCTTTGTGCCTTTGTGCCTTTGTGTCTTTGTGGTTATACTAGAAAAAAGTCAGGATTTACCGAGGAGCCACAGGGAAATTCAATCGAGAAACCTTACATAAAGAAGTAATAAACCACAAAGACACTAAGGCACTAAGAAAGATGCCATCATAATCAATGGATTTGAGCGATTAAGAGTTTTTTATTTATGTTTCCCATTATTCCGGCTTCAGTATCCTTTGTGCCTTTGTGTCTTTGTGGTTATACTAGAAAAAAGTCAGGATTTACCGAGGAGCTACAGGGAAATTCAATCGAGAAACCTTACATAATAAGTAATAAACCACTAAGACACTAAGGCACTAAGAAAGAAGCCATCAAATGAATGGG
>JBEDKD010000187.1:0-9608 GCA_041172365.1 Cyanobacteriota bacterium
CCTAACACCCCCTTCACGGGGAACATAAATGAAGAATTGCCCCCCCCTAACACCCCCTTGGTAAGGGGGGAAAATGAAGAATTAACTCCTTCTAAACGCCCCTTTAGTGGGAGGACTATTGTTTTAGGAATACCTTATGATGGCCGATCGCGCACGGCTCCGATTTCTCCTCTCACCGCGTTATTATTAACAACTGTGGGGGTTCCAGTGATTATGCACGGTGGCGGTAGAATGCCCACAAAAGAAGGTTTACCCCTGATTGAAGTTTGGCAAGGCTTAGGCGTTGACTGGACTAAACTTTCTCTTTCCCAAGTGCAAACAGTATTTAATACTACTTATTTAGGTTTTGTCAACCTGGCTTCACATTTTCCCCTGGCTGAACATTTTGTCACCTATCGACACGAGATTGGTAAACGAGTTCCCTTTGCCACAATGGAGTTAATTTGGGCACCTTATACCGGAGATGCTCATATTATCTCCGGTTATGTCCATCCACCCACGGAAATTATGTTTCGCGAAGCTTTGGCAATACGCGAATTTAAGGCTTTTACCAGTATTAAAGGCTTGGAAGGTAGTTGCGATATCCCACGCGATCGTACAGCTATTATCGGTTACAATCACCCCGATGATGAATATCCCGATAATTTTGAACGGTTATTATTACATCCTCGTGACTATGGTTTTGCGGGTAAAGAAGTTCCCCTAGAGTCAACGTCTCAATTAATCGAAGAAATGACGGGAGTGTTACAAGGGAAAAAGTCGGAATTAATGTTATCCGCGATCTGGAATGGTGGTTTTTATCTATGGCATTGTGGTATTTGTTCTGATCTCAATCAAGGATTAAATAAAGCCGAAACTTTATTGACTAACGGTGAAGTTTACCAAAAACTAGAGCAAATTCGTCAAGCTGTTTAAAATAAGAATCAACCAGAAGAAACCGGGCCTCTTAATAAACCCGGTTTCTGTTGTTATTTTGAACCACAAAGGCACAGAGTACACAGAGGAAAGAGAAGAAAAGAAAGAGGATTTCAATCGAGAAAATTGCCATTAAGAAACCGGGTTTCTGAGTAGGGGCGGGTTCGCCCGGATCTCGACAAGTTGTGAAAATCTCCAAAAACCCGCCCCTACCGGGTTTCTGAGTCGTTATTATCAAGTTAATACAAAATGTCTGATCAAAAAATTGTTGCCTTAGTGTTAGCGGGTGGCAAAAGTTCCAGAATGGGTGAAGATAAAGCCCTGTTACAATTTGGGGGAAAACCTTTATTAACGCGTATTTGTGAAGTAGCCGAAACGGTGAAATTACCCGTTTATATTTTAACATCTTGGCCGGAAAAATATCAAGTCATTTTGCCCGAAAGTTATCAATTTTTATTAGAGAAAAATCCTGGGAATGGTCCATTAGTCGCGTTGGCTGAAGGTTTACAGATGATTTCGGCTGATTGGGTTTTGCTTTTGGGTTGTGATTTACCTTTATTGGATTCTGAGATTATCTACCATTGGATGATGCAATTAAGAGAAGTTCCTGATCATGTCTTAGCAATGGTTCCCTATTATCAATCTAGTTGGGAACCTCTCTGCGCTTTTTATCGTAAACAAGCTTTAATTAGTTTAGAAGGCTTTATTGAGGAGGGAGCGCGATCGTTTCAATTGTGGTTAAGTCAAATTGATGTGATTAAATTATCCCTAGGAGAAGAAGAAGCCGCGATGTTATTTAATTGTAATACTCCTGAAGATTTTGAGAAAGTTCAAGAGAAAAATTTATTTTAAAATGAATCACAGAGAGCAAGAGACTCCCTTTTAGGTAGGAATGAAAATTTAATAAAGTAGTGCAGGCATCTTGCCTGCTTTCGAGATCAAAGACTCCCCGACAAATCAAATACTCAAGTTATTTAATTTCCATTCCTTAGATCCCCAGGGAGCGAGACGCTCTGATGCTCCGCACAGGCTACGCCAACCCACTGCTTTTTTTGCCCATGTTGAGATGCTCCCAAATCAACTATTCTGCTGTTTTTTATGAATCATTAATTATTGCTGATTCTTACCTAAAATTGTTTTCATTATCTGTGTTACTATTGAACGAGGTAAAAAACGATTAAGATTAACAATAAACTGATTAGTGATGCCCCCTGTTACCACAATATGTTCATTATTGTCTAAAGCTTTTAAAGCATCTTTGACGACTTCCGCCGCCGGAGTTAAAGAGGATTTTGTCGTATTTTCTGCCATTGATCGCGGAACTTCTGCCACTTCAAAAAAGTTAGATTCTGTCGGCCCTGGACAAAGGGCTAAAACTTTAATCCCATAGTCTTTATTTTCCGCCCAAAGTGACTCACTAAAACTTAATAAAAATGCTTTGGTTGCGCCATATATTGATATGTATGGCATGGGTTGAAATGCGGCAATTGATGTGACATTAATAATTGCACCTGAACCGCGATCGCGCATTTCCTGTAAAAATAAATGGGCAAGCTGCACTGAAGCCATAATATTTAATTGAATAATTGTTACTTGTTTATCCAGGGGACGATCGGCAAAACTACCGTAGTCGCCCATTCCAGCATTATTAATTAATAAATCAATGGTTAAATTTTTTTCTTTAACCCTTTCAAAAACTCTTTGAGCTCCCGTAGATGCAGTTAAATCTTGAACAATAACTTCCACCTTAATATTAAATTCTTTTTGCAATTTTTGGGCTAATTGTTGCAATTTATCGGCGGAGCGTGCCACTAATACTAAATTCGTTTGACGTTGGGCTAACTCTTGGGCGAACGCGGCTCCAATTCCAGAGGATGCTCCTGTAATTAAGGCTGTTGACATAGATTGAGAGAAATTTTTGGTATTTTTACATATCTTGATATGCTACCATACAATTTGGGTTAACATAAATAAGATGTAACCCGAAAATCCTTTTCTCAGAAAAACTGAGAAAATTCGTTTTTTTGAGAAGGGGGGGCGAAGCATTTGCGCTTAGAGATTATACCACTAAACGAAAAGTTATATATAGCAAGTCTAAATCATTCATAAAGATTTGTAGGGGTAGCCCCCCTGTGCCTACCCCTCATCAATCCGGGCAACCACGGAGGGATTGCCCCTACAAGATTTCACAATTTATTTAGACGCGCTATATGCGAATGCTTCCCCTGTACGAAATAACAATAAAAAATTAACCGCGGAAAAGGGAGAGTTTTTATGGGATTTCTTAATGAGCGCGCTTATAATATTATGCGAAATGAAGTCAATAAATGTGCAGACGCGCAGGGTTTAGCCGGGCCAGTCCAAAAACAAATTATAATGAGACGTTTGGATAAAATGCGCTCTCAGAAAACTGATAATTTTGCCCAGGAAGAAGACTTAAGACAAACGGTAAAAGATATCTTTCCTGAATTTAGTGATAAAGTCATTAAAGACGCGGCAAAAGTTAATCATCCCCCCAATTTTTTGGAGCAAAGTTGGGGATGTTTTACATTAATTAGTGGATTGACTTTGGGAGGCTTAGGGTTTATGTGGTTTGTGAATTTACCCTATCCCATGATTCGGGGACCTGTCTCGAAAACTGCTCCACTTTTATTATTTCCCAGTTATCTGAGTATGGATTATAATTATCGGCAAGCGATCGTCATGAGCGAACAAGCGGATCAATTAATCAATAAGGCAACCGCGGAAGCCGATTTTGATTTAGGAGCTGAAAAAGCCCAAAAAGCGCAAAAACATTTGGATGAATTGCCCGTCTGGTTTTTAGGTTATTATCCTCAAACGTATTGTTATTTTTTTCGTTGTACTTGGCGATTTACATTGGATGAATTTAAAAGTGTTCGCGAAAAAATCGGGCGCATGGATGCCCAAATATTTCAACAGAAAAATGCCTTTCGTCAATTAAATCAAGCGGAAACGTCTCTCAATACCTCCAAACAACAATATCAACAGGCGAAAAATGCCTTAGAGCGACAACAAGCTACTTCTGATTGGCAAGGCGCGATCGATAGTTTGAGTCAAATTCCTGATGAAACTATCGCGGGGAAAATGTCACGAAAAAAAGTAGAGATTGCCAGACGTGACTTTCAACAAGTGGGGGGAATTGCCACGGGAAATCAACTCACAGATAATTTAATTGAAGCGGCGAAAGAATTTGCCATGTCTGCCTCGGTGATGTCACAAAATCCCCCTCATCCCGTGGAAAAATGGGAAGAAATTATGAATTTATGGCAAGAAGCCATTAATCGTTTACAGGAAGTGAGGCTCGATAGTCCGGGTTATCTTGAATCCCAAACAAAACTGGCTCAATATAAGACAAATTTAGCCACTGTCAAGGTAAGACTGAAAGCGGAAAAAGAGTCGGTTGAGGCATTTAAAAGAGCGAAAAATTCTTTAACATATTTACAAAGATATGTCAAGGAATCTCAGGGTAATTCCGGTGATTATTTGAGTAAATTACAGGAAATTATTAATGAATTAGAACAGGTAAAACAGGGGACTACTGTTTATCCAGAGGCTCAAAAATGGTTAGCTTCTGCTCGTCAAAAGTTACCCGCGGCGCAAAAATAAGAAAAGAAGGAAGAAGGTTAACAATTGATAATGGATAATTAATAATTAACAATTGTCAATTATCCATTATCAATTACCCAATCCCTAATCCCCAATCCCCATTCTCCTTAGAGGAAAAGATTTACTTGCTGGTAAAAACGCGCCATATAATGAACGAGAGAAAAGCAATATAACCAAAAACAGTGAGCCAGTCTAACCAATTACTTGGAATCGTCAAAAATTCATTAGACATAAATTATCTCTACTTAAGAATACGACAAATTAACTCACCCACACCATCAGACTCAAAAGAGACAATTTTGCCATTATTTTGCGTCTTAGTCTGATTTCGACAATTATATATCTCCCGCGGTTTTTCGATACCATCCACACTAATAACCGTCGGATATTCCCAATAATTCTTGGCACTTCGTTCGATACTCACGATACAAATTAAATGCCCATTTAATTGACGACAAAAAGACGCGATCGCGGGATTCACCACCGCGAAAAACAATGTAAAAATTAGTGAAAATATCAGAATAATTCTCATTTCTATCCCTTTAATCCTTTTATCTAATAGGCTTTTGTATCCCTTGTTGCAGTAATTCAAAACGTCGAACTATAATATCAAATTACTCATCCCATTTATCTCCTTCAATAGTGCGGGGAATAAGTGCCGGAATAACTCGATCGCGCTGTTTCAAAATTTGAGACAAAATTTCATCTAATCGAGTGATAATCTCATCGGGGAATATCTGCCTAATATCTCGTGTGAGTAGGACAATAACCGCGTCTTGAAAATCGAATTTTCCCTCAGATATTTCATCAATTAATTCGTCATAAATACGCTCATCAAAATGTCCGTTTTTATTGTAGTTTTCCAGAATAAAATTAATGTCATTAATATCTTTGTCGGCTTGTCGATCGCTCCAAGCAATGAGTTTAAGAACTAAAAACACGGGAGTGTTTACAATCCGAATCTCTAAATCCTGAATAATCTCGATCATCGCGTTTTCTAACGCTTCTTCTAATCCTAACAAATTCATCTGATTACCATCAGGCCATTTAAGAGTCTCATGGGGTTCACCAATTTTTCCAAAAGGTATAATATCAACTTCTATACCTGTCGCAATATGTATAAATTTATGGGGAGTGTGAGTAGTCTTAAAGCAACGATCTTGTCCTTGAGTCAGGCGATCGCTCAATTTTTTATAATCGAACCAACTATCAAGTTTTACTGCTATATCCCAGTCCTTTGTTGTGCGACCAGAAATATTATATCGTCTATCAAAAATTAACAATCTTGCACCCGCACCCACAATAACCATCGGCATTTTTAGAGAATCTACTACTTTTTTAAGAGCGATAATAACTTGTTTTTCTTGCTGTTCAAGCATAGTGTTGTCTTTCTGCAATGTAGTTACTATAAAGACGATCGCGGGTTTCATGTAATCTATCATCATGACTGAGGAGTAGTTCCGCTCCCAGTAGTAAGGGATCAGCCAGAGGTTCAGGGTAGTCACTCCAAGCATTTTGTGTCCCAAATTGCAAGAGAAAAGTAATTTCTCCAGTGGGACTCGGTTTAAGTTTACATTTCATGGCAATGCTAATCGCTCTTTGTTTATTAACCGCGATCGTCTCATCTTTTCCTAGTAGATGTAAGGTAACACTTTGAGGTCTAAGATAGGAGGTTGCCAGTGACGCTCCCAGCTCTCCACCAATCAAAAAATTATCTTCTTTCGCTCTTTCAATAAGAGTTTCTATCACATCATAAAAACTACGTCCTGCCGCAGGAGTGAAGTTTTCAAGGAACAATTGAGGACGCAGATTTTCGGCATAGCCCATTTCCCATCTTTCCAGAAGTTTAATATAGTTAGTAATCCAGTAATTCCCATCTCTTTGTCGTTGGAGATAGCCTAATTCATATAAATTTTGAAGTGTGCGATTTACTGTTCTCAGTGAAATACCGGAAACCTCGGCAATTTCCTGATAGGATGCTTGCAGAATGTTAGGATTTTTTAAGAGGATATAGATTAGTTTAAGTGTTGTTGTAGTAATTTTAGAACGGGGGTGAAAAATTACTTTTGAGCGTTTTTGACCACGAATTAGAATATACACGGCTTGACTATTGAGGTAAATATTACCCACGGTGTCGATAAATTCAATGTTGTTCTGAAGAAAGCGATCAATGATTTGGTTCGATAGGTAACGACTAAGTAGTATCAATTTTTGTCCCAGATTTTTTTCAATCGTTTGACAATAACTAATTGCGAGTTCTGCCGTTGTCCCCGTAAGATTTGGTATGATTTTATACGGGTATTTTACCGATTTCTGGGGAGTATCAATGGTAATAAATCCATCAATCCTCGCACTCTCATTAATCAAATAATCATGATCAATTTTTGCCTGCTGAATCTGAGGTAATTTTTCCAGATTTTCTCGGCACTTCTCTAATAAAGTGTTTTGTGCATTCATGGTTGCCACTTTTTCTAATGGTATTTTTTGATCGACCTCCTCTTTAGTTTCTATTTTATCACAATCCCCGGTCTTTTCACCCTGGGATAAAATCACCACTTTCCCTAGAGATCAAACCCCTTGCATATACACGATCGCGTATATGCGAGACATCACACTAATGCGCGATCGTGTTTGAAGGCATCCCCAAAACCCGGAAAACCACCTCAAAAGATTTTTCTAAATTATCTATAAATCACGATTAAGTAACAGGGCTTGGAGCCGATAACAAGCTGGATACTTATCCTAATTTATGTGTTTTAAATACGTCGATCACTGCTCCGATTAGTGAGAGAATTTAGAGCCAATATTGAAGCATTGACTCTAAATATTACCTCTGGATTATCCCATCTATCTATACCCAACTGATACTTATTCACTATAGACTAAATTGCGAAAATCTATAGTAAATGAGATAACGCGTCCGCTAAATATTCATACTGAGATAAATCATTGTAAATCTGAGCAGAAATTCTCAATAGGCGCTTGTTTGAATCCGGCCAAGGCATGATTGGCACTTCTATTTGATACTTCTCCCATAACTCATTTTGGATTTCACAAAGTCCCCCTTTCTTGACACTTTCTGATTCTTTATCTGGTAACTGCAAAACCGCGATCGCGCCTACCATTTCCTCTGGACAAGGCACAGATAAACCCAACTTTTCCGATAAAATTTTTCTGGCTTCTAACGCCAAAGCGCGATTTTTTGCCATTAATTCTAACCATCCCCCATCTACTAAAGAACCCATAAACGCGATCGCGACAGGAACGGAAAAATACGCGGAAAAATCATCGGTTCCCATCCAATCAAACTCTAACTGAAATCTTGACTTATCCGTGCGAGGAGAATTAGCTCCATGACTAATAACGGTAGGATGAATTAAACATTGTTTATCCCCTCTCACATACAAAAAACCAGCCCCTTTCGGTGCCGATAACCACTTATGACAATTTCCTGCATAATACGTCGCCCCCATCGTCTTTAAATCCAAAGGTAAAATCCCAGGTGCATGAGCTCCATCAACTAATGTATCAACTCCCTGATCAGCTAATTTCTGCACTAATTCTTGAATCGGAAAAACCAATCCCGTTTGACTAACAATATGATCTAACAATGCCAATTTAGTCCGAGGAGTAACCCTTTCCATAACCGCGTCTATCACCTGTTGTGGAGACTCAATCGGAAAGGGAATATTCGCGACAATAACCTTCGCTCCCGTTTGATTTGCCACAAAATTAAGGGCATTCCGACAAGCATTATATTCTTGATTAGTTGTTAATAATTCATCATCAGCAGAAAAAGAAAGGGAACGTAAAACCGCATTAACACCCGTCGTCACATTCGGAACAAAAACTAAATCATCCGACTCAATACCCAGAAATTTAGCTAACTCATTTCTAGCCTGATCAAGCAAAGGTTCCCATTCCCGCATAAAAAAGCGTAAAGGTTCGCGTTCCATTTGTTCTTGAAAGCGTCTTTGTGCTTCTAAAACTGGAAGCGGACAAGCTCCATGAGCACCATGATTAAGAAATGTAACCTCTCGATCAAGTAACCAATACTTAATAAAATTTGCCGCGTAATGACTTTCATTTTTCATCTGAATTGCTCCTATGTTTATCGTTATTTTCAGTGAGATGCTATGCCAATTAGTCCTCAATACAGGCTCCTATTCTCAAAGGTCAACTCAAAGGTTTATCGTGACTCAGAGGGAGCATCTAAAATAAGTAGTCAGACCAAATTAATTACATAACTGTCTCCAAATTTCTCAAGATTTTTTCAAGGGATGGACGGCTGTTTTTTTTCTTCATTGTGGAAGATAAAATTTAGGTTGACCGCCTCTACGTTGTTGGTAATATAATCCAGAGATATCCTCATGTTTTCATTTCTTAATTAAGTTATAAATTGTTATATCTCTGAAAAATTCCCCTTCTTTTCTAATTTTACCCTGATTGGTGCTATTAATATTCTCTTTGTCGAATTGGATTATGTCGAATTTGGTGATAAATTGGCTCTAGTAATTGAGCGGCAACCGGATTAATTTCCCGAATAAATATCATAGAAATTGATGAAAATTAATAGACTACACCTCTATTTTAACATATTATGTTATTTATTTGTGTCATCAATTCTGTACGATATGATTCAGTGAGAGGCGCGATCGTGTCTCTGATCCACTTTGGGAATTCGCGGTTTTAGCCCTGTTAGCATCACTTGATAACGCTTTTAACGCTTGCATCACTTCCGAAGCCGTATCACCGAGAGCTAATAAAGTCATCTCAATATCCGTGGGATAAAATTACAATTTAAGGGGCGAAAGATGAATAGTAATTATCAGTTTAAAATTAGATTAAAGGAGCGTAATTTAGAAAATATGGTAGTCCAGCATAACTAATCATGCCACTGAATGTAATCCTTTCTATGTAAGGATTGAGGAGACTAAAAACCTGACTTTTGCAGCACTACCCCCTAGATAAAAAGCGCCTGAAACTTCCCCACAGAAAAAGCGCGATCGCGCCTGAAACTTCCCGACATCCCAAAGTTCCTGAAACTTCCCCACAGAAAAAGCGCG